>JAEZBH010000078.1 GCA_023427285.1 Pseudomonadota bacterium | reverse complement strand
GCATAAAATCCCTCAAAAGCTCTGCGGCGCTTACTTCAGCGCGGCGCAGGCCTTCTGGATGCGGGTGCAGGCTTCCGTCAGCACCTCGGTGGAGGTGGCGTAGGAAATGCGGAAGTGCGGCGACAGGCCGAAGGCTGCGCCGTGGACAACAGCAACGCCCACCGATTCCAGCAGGTAGGAGGCAACGTCTTCGTCGTTGTTCAGCACCTTGCCGTCCGGCGTGGTCTTGCCGATGAGGCCCGCGCACGATGGATAGACGTAGAACGCGCCTTCCGGGGTCGGGCAGTTCAGGCCCTCTGCGTCGTTCAGCATCTTCACCACGAGGTCGCGGCGCTGCTGGAACACCTTGGCGCGCTCCTTCAGGAAGTCCTGCGGGCCGTTCAGGGCTGCAACGGCGGCGGCCTGCGAGACCGAGCACGGGTTGGAGGTGGACTGCGACTGAATGGCCGAGATCGCCTTGATGAGCTGCTTCGGGCCGCCAGCGTAGCCGATGCGCCAGCCGGTCATGGAGTAAGCCTTCGAGGCACCGTTCATGGTGAGGGTGCGGTCGTACAGCTTCGGCTCGACGGCGGCGATGGTGGCGAACTTGAAGTCGTCATAGACGATGTGCTCGTACATATCGTCCGACAGGATCCACACGTGCGGGTGCTTCAGCAGAACGTCGGCGAGGCCGCGCAGGTGCTCGGCCGAGTAGGCCGCGCCCGACGGGTTGGACGGCGAGTTCAGGATGACCCACTTGGTCTTGGGCGTGATGGCCGCGTCCAGCTGTTCCGGGGTGATGCGGAAGCCGGTGTCGATGGTGGCCTCGATGAACACCGGGGTGCCGCCGGCCAGCTGCACCATGTCCGGGTAGGACACCCAGTACGGAGCCGGGATGATGACTTCATCGCCAGCGTTCACGGTTGCCATCAGCGCGTTGAAGATGGTGTGCTTGCCGCCCGAGTTGATGGTGATCTGGTCAACCGCATACTCAAGGCCGTTCTCGCGCTTGAACTTCTCGGCAACGGCCTTCTTCAGGGCCGGAGTGCCGTCAACGCCGGTGTACTTGGTCTGGCCGCTGCGGATCGCCTCGATACCGGCTTCCTTGATGTGATCCGGGGTATCGAAGTCGGGTTCGCCCGCGCCCAGGCCGATGACGTCCTTACCCTGAGCTTTCAGTTCCGCAGCCTTGTTGGTGACTGCGATGGTGGGAGACGGCTTGATACGGCCAAGAGCATCGCTCAGAAAGCTCATCGGAACATCCTCATGTTCATCATTTAGACGGATTGCAGGCAGGCCTCAAAAGGCGGCGCACCCTAGTGCAGTGTCCGTTGCCGTTCAAGCGGCTGTCTGGAGGATGTTGCAATCGTTTCGCGCAATACTGCAAATGTTGCAAAACTGCGCGGGGCTGGACGGCGGCGGGCGCGCTACCTGCCTCGAACGCGCCCGTTTTGTTGAAATTTTATTGCGTTTTCTTGTCCTGCATCTTTTCTCCGGCTTGCTCAATGGCCTGTCCGGTAGAATCAAGTATCTCGCCGGTCTTCTGCTTGGCCGCCTCGGCACCGGATTCGATCGTCTCGCCGGCGCTCTTGGCTGCGTCTTCGGCGTCCTGACCGAATTCATCCATATCCTGCCGGGCGTCCTGACCGGCCGCTTGGGTGTCCTCGCGCACGTCCTGCGACATCTCATTGGTGTCGCGTTCCATATTTGCATCCCTCTGCTGGGCGCTTTGATCGCAGGCGGCAAGGCCAAGCAGGGTGAGAGCGGCTGCTGTCGGCAACAGCGGGTTGCGCTTTCTCATGGGCATTCTCCCGTTATCCTTTTAAGGAATTAGAAGGGAAAAGGTTGCGATCAAGGTTTCGAGATGAAATCGATCCGCGTTTGGTGAGGGGGTGGCGAATTAAAGCGCCGAACGGCCTTGCAAACCGCATGAGTGGGCCGATATCGTTTCAGCCGGGTCATCAAGCGTATGGGGCCGTGGTCAGCGCGCAAGATGGTACACAGTTGCAACCGTTGGAATGCCAAGGGACGCAGCAGCAGCTAGGGCCGAATTTACCGAGATGCTATCACCAGAGTCGACCGACTATGTGACCTTCGGTCCGGGATTTGCGCCCCGTGTGCTGGTGCTCGTCGATACCGAAGAGGATTTCGACTGGGGGCAGCCGGTCAGCCGCGCCAATGTGTCGGTCAATTCCATCAACAAGCTGGAGCGGGCGCACCGCCTGTTCGCCGATTATGGCATCACGCCCTGCTATCTGATCGATTATCCCATCGCCACCACCACGCAGAGCATTGAGGTGCTCAAGCCCTGGGTTCAGGAGGGCAGCTGCATCATCGGCAGCCAGCTGCACCCGTGGGTGAACCCGCCGTTTGTGGAGGAGGTGAGCCGGGTCAATTCGTTTGCGGGCAATCTTCCGCGCCAGCTTGAGAAGGCCAAGCTGGAGGCCCTGACCCACGCCATCGAGGCGAATTTTAATACGCGGCCCCGCATCTATCGCGCCGGGCGCTACGGTATTGGGCCGAACACGGCCAATACCCTGATCGAGCTGGGCTATTCGGTCGATGTGTCGGTTCGCCCCTTTTATGATTACGCAGATGAGGGCGGGCCGAACTTTCGCCGCATCCTGTCCCAGCCCTATTGGGCCGATGCGAACCGGAGGCTGCTGGAGCTGCCGCTGACCTGCGGCTTTACGGGCTTGCTGCGCGGCGTCGGGGAAGACGTCTATGCCGCCGCCTCGCGCATGGGGCCGATGACGGCGCTGCTCTCGCACAGCCGCCTGCTCAACCGGGTGACGCTGTCGCCCGAGGGGATGCCGCTGGACGAGATCATTCCGGCATTGAAGGTCATGGCGGCGCAGGGGCAGAAAATATTCTGCATCTCCTTCCACTCGCCCTCCATGGAGCCGGGCAACACCCCTTACGTGCAGAACGAGCAGGATCTGGAAGACCTCTATACCTGGCTGCACGAAGTGCTGACCTTCCTCATCCAGACCGTTGGGGCCAAGCCCGCCACGCCCTTTGATATTCTGGCGGCGGCACGGGTGGATGACTGCACGGCCCTTGTTGGCGCTTGAGGCTCGGGGCCTGTTCGGCTTTCCCTCTTATAAGCTGTTGAAATGAATATATTTCGACTGCCCGGATCGGGGAGGGGTGTGCGAAAAACCGTCTGGTCAGGCTCATCAGGATTTGATA
>JAEZBH010000276.1 GCA_023427285.1 Pseudomonadota bacterium | reverse complement strand
CTCGTCACGGTTGCCCAGATGCTCAACCAGCTGAACCAGCCGAGCATCCAGTCCACCTTCCTGCGGCAGGCGGCAACGACAGCCAAAACGCCGGGCCAGACCCGCCTCGTGCTTGATCTGTCGCGCCAGATGGGGCGGCTGGACGTCGCCGTCGCGCTTGCCAAGAACGCACGCGGCAACGGCAGCGCCATGCATTACGCCAGCTTCCCGGTTGTGAACGTGCCGCGCGAAGTTGCCGAAATGTCGGTGATGATCCATGCCGTCACCCGGCAGGAGAGCCTGTTCAACCCGCAAGCCGTCAGCCCCGCGGGCGCGCGCGGCCTGATGCAGTTGATGCCCGGCACGGCGCAGGAGACATCAAAGCGTCTTGGGCTCCCTTACGCCCGCGAACGCCTGCACGACGAGGGCTACAACATCCAGCTGGGCGCAAGCTACCTTCAGCGGATGATCAATTACTTCAACGGCAGCCATGTGCTGGCCGTGGCCGCCTACAACGCAGGCCCCGGCAACGTGAACAAGTGGCTGAACCGGTTTGGCGACCCGCGCCAGCCGCAGGTGGACGTGATCGACTGGATCGAGAAGATCCCTTTCAGCGAGACGCGCAACTACGTGCAGCGCGTACTGGAGAATGCCGTGGTTTACACCACCCTCTCCGGCAGCCAGACCCTGCAGGCCCAAGCTCAGCCGGGCCAGACCCAGCCGGGCCTGCTGCAATCCCGCCAATACACGCAACTGATGTCCCGCCATCTGGGGGCCGGCAGCGCCAGCTGACCGGCCAATACAGGCACTTGGCCACCCACTTGGGCACTCATTTGGCCCACCCATTCGCCCGGCTCGGCAGGCATCGGGGATATTTTCTCCCGATGCCTGTTCACAGCGGCGCGGGAAATGCCTAACCAGAGAGTCATGAGCAAGGCATTCGTTAAAGAGCGCGACGACGACGAGGACGAGGGCGAACTTCCGCCCCTGCCCCCCGGCGGTCGCAACTACATGACGCCCGAGGGCTGGCGGCGTCTGTCGGACGAGCGCGACCACCTCAGCAAGGTTGAGCGTCCGAAGATCGTCGAAACGGTGTCGTGGGCCGCCTCGAACGGCGACCGCTCTGAAAACGGCGACTATCTTTACGGCAAGAAGCGCCTGCGGGAGATCGACCGCCGCCTGCGCTACCTCGCCAAGCGGCTGGAGTCGGCCGTCGTGGTGAACCCCGCCAACCAGCCCAACAAGACCCAGGTGTTTTTCGGGGCCAATGTCACCTACGTCGATGAAGCGGATGTCCAGCGCACCGTGAAGATCGTGGGACAGGATGAGGTGGACCCCGCTCGCGGCCACGTCAGCTGGGTGTCGCCCGTGGCGCGCACGCTGATGAAAGCCAGGGTTGGCGATGTTGTGACGCTGATTACCCCGCGCGGCCCGGTCGAGCTGGAAATTCTGGACATCCGCTACGACGACTGACCGTTACAATAATTAACGGACAGCAGGCGGCCTGCCTCAACACGGGCAGACCGCCGCTTGAAGCCGGTTAAGGCGCGCTCACTCCCAACCCCTGCCGGGCTTGCCCCTTTGGGCGCGATGCTCATCCGGAGACACGGTGCCGTCCTTGTTCGTGTCCATCCTGTCGAACCGCCCCTCATGGCTCGCCATGAATTCCTGCTGGGAGATGGAGCCGTTGCCATCCTTGTCCATCTCCTTGAACATTTCCTGCGAATTCTGACGATGCTGCTCCTTCGTCATGGGCCCACCCCTCATACCCATGGCGCCCTTGGCGGTATCAACCGCCTGCCGGGCCGCGCTGGAAGCATCCTGCGCCATGCCGACTGCCGGGGATAACACCGCCCCTGCAACAAGGGCCGAAATCAAAACAGCTTTCATCGCAGTTTCTCCCTTCTGATCTGGCTTGTCTGGGCATTCGCGCCATGGGCACGCGCCGCAGCTGTCATATCGACCGGGCCTCATGCCTGCATCGACCTGCCCTTAACCCTTCATTCGGCTTGCTGGATCCATTCCCGTGGGCGACCACGGCTTCATTGCGAATCCGGCATGAAATCGGCTGAAATTTGCCCGCTCTTTTTCGCACCATCCGCCAGCGCCGAGGCGAGGGTTTGCTGCGGCGGCGGCCTGCGAAAATTTGGGGGGCCGGGACCAATAAATACCGCATTAACACATTGGTTTTATGTGCATTTTCTGGAAGCAGAAGCATTTCAATTTTGAGTCAGAAACCTCTTTACAAGGGGGGCCATAGACCCTATTTGAACCCCCGCAGCCCCATGGGGACTTCCAACCGCAAGGCTGCATTGGTTTCAACAGCCTGTTGGAGGTCCCATGAGATGCGCAACGACCATAGCGCGCTGGGGGTAGCCACTACCCTTCGTCCGGCATCGCCGGTCACTTGCATCCGTCCGCACGCCGCCGCAAAGGCCGCCCGCTTC
This sequence comes from Pseudomonadota bacterium, assembly GCA_023427285.1. Classification (GTDB taxonomy): domain Bacteria; phylum Pseudomonadota; class Alphaproteobacteria; order Sphingomonadales; family Sphingomonadaceae; genus Pedomonas. Next base: position 2,007 of record JAEZBH010000276.1, on the reverse strand, counting down.
TTTTCCAAGAAGTTTCCGGGCAAGGTCCTCTATGCAGTCAAGGCGAATCCGACTCCGGAACTGATTCAGGTTCTGTGGGATAACGGCGTGAATCATTTCGACGTCGCCTCGATTGCCGAGGTGCGTCGTGTACGCTCCATGCTGCCGGACGCCACCCTGTGCTACATGCACCCGGTGAAGCCCGCCGAGGCGATTGCCGAGGCGTATCACCAGCATGGCGTTCGCACCTTCTCGCTCGACAGCCATGAAGAGCTTGAGAAGATCATGGAAGCCACCGGCCACGCCAAGGATCTGACGCTGTGCGTCCGTCTGCGCGTGTCGTCGGGCCACTCCAAGCTGTCGCTGGCCTCCAAGTTCGGCATCAGCGCGGAAGAGGCCCCGGCCCTGCTTCTGGCCACCCGTCAGGCGGCTGACGCGCTGGGCGTCTGCTTCCATGTGGGCAGCCAGTCCATGTCTCCGCAGGCCTATGCCGATGCGCTGGCGATCGCCAAGACCGCCATCGTGCAGGCTGGCGTGACCGTTGACGTGGTGGATGTTGGTGGCGGTTTCCCGTCCATCTACCCCGGCATGGTGCCGCCGCCGCTGGAGCAGTATTTCCAGACCATCAAGGCTCAGTTCGAAGAGCTGCCGATTTCCTATTCGGCAGAGCTGTGGTGCGAGCCGGGTCGCGCTCTGTCCGCCGAATATTCCTCGGTGGTGGTGCGCGTGGAAAAGCGCTCGGGCGACGTGCTGTTCATCAATGACGGCGCTTACGGTTCGCTGTTCGACGCAGCTCATGTGAACTGGCAGTTCCCGGTGAGCCTGCTGCGTGAAACGCCTTCGCAAACCAAGACCACGGGCTTCAGCTTCTATGGTCCGACCTGCGATGACATGGACTTCATGAAGGGTCCGTTCGAGCTTCCGGCCGATGTTCGCCCCGGCGACTACATCGAGATCGGCATGCTGGGGGCCTATGGCTCTGCCCTGCGGACCGACTTCAACGGCTTCCGCTCGGACAAGACCCACGAGGTCCATGACGCGCCCATGTTCTCGGCCTACGACACCGAAGGCCAGGACGAGGCGCAGCTGCCCCTGAACTTTGCACGTTCCGCAGAGTAAAGGCGCAACATTTCCGCTCTAAACCACTAGGGCTCTATTGAGCTTCCGGCGGCGGTTGAAGCCCGTAAAACCGCCGCCGGGTTCCTCATCAGCCGCCAAAGGCCGACGCGGCTCGGCCCATGGCGCGTTGCTCAGGATGGAGACGTAATTCCATGACCGACACTCTCGTCAACGACCAGCGCAAGGCCGAACTCCTCTCGAAGGAAGTGAAGCACATCGACATCAAGTCGTTCGATGCGCGCCCGATCATCGACCAGATGGCCAACATGTCCTTCACCTCGCGCGATCTGGCCCGCGCAACCCGCATCTACAACACGATGCTGGAAGACAAGGACTGCTCGATCTTCCTCGTGATCGCCGGTTCGACCTCTGCTGGCGGCTGCATGGACCTCTATGCGGAACTGGTGCGCAACAACATGGTGGACGGCATCGTCGCCACCGGCGCGTCGATCGTTGACATGGACTTCTTCGAGGGCCTTGGCCACAAGCACTACCAAGCCCTGGAAATCCCCGACGACAACGTTCTGCGTTCGCTCTACATCGACCGTATCTACGACACCTACATCGACGAAGAGCAGCTGCAGGATTGCGACCACACCATCTTCAAGATCGCAGAGTCGCTGGAGCCGAAGGCTTACTCGTCGCGCGCCTTCATCCGTGAGATGGGCAAGTACCTGTCCGAGCACGGCAAGAAGGAAAACTCGCTGGTCAAGCTGGCCTACGAGAACGACGTTCCCATTTTCTGCCCGGCATTCGTCGACTCCTCGGCTGGCTTCGGTCTGGTGAAGCACCAGGTGGAACGCGCCAAGGCTGGCCAGCCCTACATGGTGCTGGACGCCATTGCCGACTTCCGCGAACTGACCGACATCAAGATCAAGGCTGGCACCACCGGCCTGCTCATGATCGGCG
>JAEZBH010000053.1 GCA_023427285.1 Pseudomonadota bacterium | reverse complement strand
GGATCGGGGCGCGCTTCTCATGGGCGGGCACAAGGCGGACGGCGCGTTCTAGTTTGCCTCCGGCTACGGCTTCACCACGTCTGTGCCCGCGGGCCAGTCTGGCGAGGCCGCCCTTGCGCCGCTGGCCGCCTTTAACACGGCGTTACGGGCGGACTGGAAGGCCAATCCGCCGCAGTGGACCTATGCCGATGAGCAGTGCCGCGCGCTGGAGGCAAGCTGGACGTTCGGCGAGCAGGTCTGGCGTTCGCAGGTGCCCCCGCTTACGTGGGGCGAGGACAACGCCGAGGCGAGCGGGAAGGGGCAGTACTCCGTCTCTCCCCTGCTTGATGCCGCCACGCTGGATGCGGCCCGGGCGTTGATTGATCACTACAAGCTGGGGCAGGACGAGGCGACCGACCTCTTGGCCATCAGCCTGTCGGCAACCGATCTCATCGGCCATCGCTATGGCACGGCGGGGCCTGAGATGTGTGACCAGATGGTGCGGCTTGATCGGATGATCGGCGCGTTCCTGACGGATCTGGAGAAGCTGGGCGTGCCGGTGATGGTGGTGCTCTCGGCTGACCACGGCGGCCTCGACTTCCCGGAGCGGCTGGTCACGCAAGGGTACGAAACCGCCGGGCGCATGGCGGGGCGCGCGTGGCTGGCGGACATTAACGCGCAGTTGCGCCAAACGCTGAAGCAGGACTGGAACCCGCTGACGGCATCTTCGGGCGGTGCAAACATCAGTCAGATTTCCGTGGTGGATCGGGCAGGCAAGCGCCCGCCCGCCGATGTGCGTGCGCGGGTGTTGAAGGCGGCGGTGCCGCTGATCAACAGCCGCGCAGACGTGGATGCGGCCTATGATTTGGAAACCCTGCTGGCAACACCGGTCGATCGGGCACGGCCAGCGGACGAGCTGACCTTGCAGGAGCGGTTCGCGCTCAGCACCGACAAGGAGCGCTCCGGCGACATCACGGTCGCGTTCCGTCCGTATCAGCAGTACTGGCCCGCGCGGCCGGGTCGTTCGGTGACGGGCCACGGCACGGTGTGGAATTACGATCGCCGTGTGCCCATCCTGTTCTGGTGGCCCGGCATCACGCCGCAGGAGCGCCCGCTGCCGATGCCGACGGTCGATATTGCGCCAACGCTCGCCCACGTGCTCGGCCTTCAGCCTGAGCAGCCGCTGGACGGCCAGTGCCGCGACCTTGCCGATTTCGGCACAGGTTCATGCGCGGATAAGGAGTAAAGCGGGAAGGGGGCTTTGTTCCCCCCTTCCGCGTGTTCAAAAAGCCCTGACGATGCCGACTTCGCCTGCAAGGCGGCGGTAATCGTAGATGCCGACGCTGGATGAATTTCGCTCGTAAACCACGCGAACGACCGGCGCGAAGCCTTGATACGTGAACTGGCGCAAGGTTGCGCCCGCCCGTGCGGTGATGAGCCATTCGCGCCGTCGCTCGGGGAAGAGGAACAGGCGCTCATCGCCCTCTGTGCGGCGCAGGCCAGCGTTGGCGAAAACCGTGGTTTTGCCGATCTCCCGCCATGCCAGCAACGAGATGCCGCCTGCGGTTGTTGCATAGCCGGGGTCCCGGGCCGTCTGGCGGGCGGCGTTGATCGTCAGGCCAAGACCGCTGCGCACATCCAGCGCCCGCTCGACGGAGACCTCCAGATTGTAGATCTCGCCGTTCTGAAGGTCGTTCTGCATGTAGCGGGCGCGGCTGACGCTGCCGCTGGTAATGATCTGCCACTTGGGCGCGGGGATGTGCAGCCAGTCGAGCGAGATGGTCTGGGTGCGGGCATAAAGGGAATTGCCATACCATCGCCAGGTGTGGCCGACAGATGGGCTCAGCCGATTGTTGGCATGCTGCCATTCCAGTCCGAGCAGCGCCGAGCCGGCGATGTCGTTGAACGCGCTTTCCCGATAGAGATTGCCCGAACCTGCAAGGCGCGGCACCAGCGTCAGGCCTTTGTCGAGCGGGAGCCGGGCATAGCCTTGCCCCGCCAATTTCGCCCCAAGGCCCGAGCGGGCGCGGGCATCGCGCGAGAGGGTGAGGGGCGCGATGATCGTATCGAGCGTGCGGGCCTCCGTTGCCCGGTTGATATTGCTGTCAGGCGCCAGTGAAATTTCAACCGAGCCGCCGAACATTTTGCTGGATTGCAGGGCGCGGGCAAACTGGCCGACCGTGGCGGCAACATCGGGCGGCAGGGCGGCGGTTTCCACTTGCCGCAAGGTGCGGCGGGCAGCGGTTTCATCGCCCACGGCGGCCTGCATTCGCGCCAACTCAAGGCGAATGCGCACGGCCTCCGGCTTTTCATCGAGCGCGGCGCGGAAGGCGAGGGCGGCCTCTGCATACCGGCCCGCATTGGCCAGCACCATGCCCTTGCGGAAGCGGGCTTCGGTGCGCACCTCAATATCTGCATCCTGCGTCAGTGCGTCGTAAAACGTGACAGCCGTTTCCAGTTCGCCGTTTTCCAGCGCGGTGTCAGCCAGAGTGAACAGATCAACGGCGCTGAGATTTTCAATTCTCTCCTGCGCGTATGCGGCAGCGGAAGCGCTGCTGAGGGCGGTAGCCAGCAAAAGCTGGCCGATGGCACGGGCGACGAAATGCAACTGGCGTGGCCTTTGTACTAGTTCTTCCGAGCAGCGGTTGCTCCCGCAATCGCGGTGCCCGCACCCGGATTTCCCGGCGCGACGGTGAGCGTGAATGAGCCGGCAATTTCCTCGGCGGTGGGGCCGTAAAAACGAGCCTGGATGTGGCCGTGTTCAGATCCGCTCTGACGCAGGTTCGCTGTCAGACTGTTTGAGGATCCCAGCTTTCCGTCGAAATTGTAATTGCCAAAATCGATCCGGCTGCCCCCGTTGGCGGGCGTTCCGAAAAGAATCAGATTTCCGGAATAATTTTTGTCGGAAAAATCCACGTTGAAGTGTGACGTGCCGGTGACGGCATAATGGGTGAGAGTTTCTCTATTGGCACCCGCGGCATAGACGATGCCGCTGTACCGCGCACTGCCAGTGCGCGCCGACAGGGCCCAGTCAGGCGTTTGCACCCCGTAGGCGAAGAAAGCGCGCATCCGATTGTCATCGAAGCTCTCGTCTTCCGATGCAGTTTGCCACTGACCGAAATTTGAATAGGTCAGGTTGAGTTGAGTATTTTGCGGTCCGGGCTTGTGCAGAGAAACACGGTCTTTCTGCCCGTCCACCGTTTTTTCATAAACTGTGAAATTGGGATTGTTGGTCTCGACAATAAATTCAGGCTCTATCGATCCCACCGAGTGGTAACCGCCGCCGGGCGTCACATTAACTGTGCCGTTTGCTGACGAGTGGATAGTGCCGTTATTGAATCGGAAGAGGTTTGCAGAGAAGCCCTCTTCGATCCCTTGGTTGTTAATGGCCGGGTTGAGAAACATAACGGCGCTATCGAGCCGAGCATTTAAATATGGCCCCGGATTCGTGAGCGTCAAAGATCTATCTGGATAATTTGGCGAGCCAGAGCCGCTAAATCCGCCGGTGACGGTGCTTCCGTTTTCATTTGTTGCAGAGAAGGTGGCTCCCACTTCTTTGGCATCCGGCCCGTAGAAGCGACCGGATAAAGT
>JAEZBH010000556.1 GCA_023427285.1 Pseudomonadota bacterium | reverse complement strand
GACATAGCCCGCGCCGGTCTTGGCGCGCGGCGCGGTCTCGCGCGACCAGGGATCGGAGAGGACCAGAGACCCGGCCTTGATGTCGGCGGCATGGGCCAGCGGCGCGGCAAGCGTCAGCGCAGCGGCAAGCAGGGGGGCGAATTTCATCATGAAATCAGATCCATGTCCCTAGGTTGGCTTGGAGCCTTTGTCATAAGCCGGGCGGCGCGGGTGGCAAGCCCCTGAACTGTCGCAGGTGCGCCAGGCGCGCCAGCTCGAGTGGGCGGGGGCTGAACGCACAAAGCCGCCCCGATGCCTTTCGCACCGGAGCGGCCTTGTTGTCTTCCCAAGGGGGGGGAGGGAAGCGGTCTGGCTACTTGCGCAACTCCATGGTGCGCTCGTCCAGCTGGTAGCGCGACATGATGCCGACGCTGGCAATGAGGAAGAGCGTGGAGAACACGCAGTAGCAAAGCGTGATGCCAAGCACGGCGCTTTCGGGCTGGGTGACGGTCTCGCCCGCCTTGGCCTCGATATAGCCGAACATGCCCAGAATGATGCCGGTGGTGGCAGCGCCGATGGCCTGCCCCAGTTTTTCCACCATGATGTAAAGGCCTGCAAGGCTTCCGCCGATGTGCTGGCCGGAAGTGCGGTAGCCGTACTCGATGGTGTCCGGCAGCATGGACTGGGAGATCATCACGATGCCGCCGTTGCCAAGGCCCGCCAGCAGGCCGATGGCGATGATGATCCACTCGGCAGTGCCGGGGCCGAACGGCCACCACAGCACCCAGGTGAAGGCAGTGAACACGCCCGCGATCAGGTAGGTGCTGCGCTTGCCGTACCGCTTGGCCATCCACAGCCAGAACGGCTGGGCGCAAACCGTGCCGATGGTCAGCGTCAGATAAATGACGCCAAGCCAGGCGTCCGACATCTCCAGCCGCCGCTGCACGAAGAACGCGGCCGAGGCCGTGTGCAGGCCCGCCGCGCTCAGCAGCATCAGCTTTGCGCCTTGCAGGGTGAGGAACGGCTTGTTGGAGGCGGCCAGTTTCATCTGCTCCTTGTAGGAGAGATGCTTGGTGCCGACGGCAACCTCGCGCTGGCGCGCATCGCGGGTGAACCAGAAGCACGCCATCAGCACGGCGAAAATGCCAAGGCCCATGATGATGCCCATGACGCGGTGACCGGCAAGGCCGCCGCCGAAATAGGCGATGAGGAACGTGGTGGCCGAGCCGCCCGCCATGTTGCCGAGCGAGCCGTTGATGACGCGGAAAGACATCATCTTGGAGCGCTCGTGCGGCTTGTCGGTCATCTCGGCGGGCATGGCCATGTAAGGCACCGCGAAGATGGCGTAGGAGGTGGCGTGCATGAGCAGCAGAGCCACCAGCATGGCGACCGCGCCCGAGCGGGATTCCGCAATCGGCGCGTTGAAGGCCAGCATGAAGGTGAGGCCGCAGGCGAACGCGCCCGCGAACAGATACGGGCGGCGACGGCCCCACTTGGAGCGGGTGCGATCGCTGAGGCCACCGAAGATCGGATCGGCAATGCCGTCGTAAATTTTGGCGAGACCGAAGATGATGCCCGCAACCGCAGGCGGCACGGCCATGTAGTCGGTCATGAAGCGCAGCAGCAGATAGCTGCCGACCATGAAGGCGGTCAGGCCAAGCGTGCCGATGCTCCAGCCGAGCTGAACCTTGAGCGGCATGGGTTGTGTACTGACTCCCGGCGCAGCCCCCGCCGGTTGAGCTGATGACATTCTATGGCCTCCCGCTTTCTTGTAGGCGCAATTTTTTCAGCCCTAAAACAAGCACAGCCGGGGCGCATTGACTGCCCGGCTGTTCAGCTTGTTCACTGGGTGGATAATGGGGGGCGGATAATGAAGCGGCTCAGAAAACGGGCTTTTTAATTCACACGCTGAATTCGCGTGTAAATCCCCGCACAGCAGGTTTTTAACCATCAAGGCTGGGGTAGTAGCGGCCCCCCCTTGCCGGTCGCGCTCAGCGAGCCTTTGCGGGCGATTGCGGGGCATTTGGAGGGTGGGGATTCCTCCCCGGAGGTCCGCGCACGCAAAACCGGGGCGCGGCCCGATAAAACGAACAGGGGGTGCAGGGGGAACAAGTTCCCCCTGCTTGTCCTTGGCTGTGCGCCTCCGCGCACAAGGGGGAACTCGTTCCCCCTGCTTGATTTCCCTTACAGATAAACCCACGGGCGGGCGGCGCGGTCCGCATCGCGGAAGGCGTCGATCTCGGCGCGGCGCTTCAGGGTGATCTCGATGGCGTCGAGACCCTCCAGCAGCATCTCGCGGGCTTCCGGCTCCATGGCGAAGGAGAATTCCTTGCCGTCCGGCGCGCGCACAACGCCGTTTTCCAGATCAATGCTTACCTGATTGGCGGCGGGGTTTGCCTCCACCTGCGCGGCCAGTTCGGCAATGGCGTCGGCGGAGAGTTCCACCGGCACGATGCCGTTGCGCACGCAGTTGCCGCGGAAGATCGGGTTGAAGCTGGGGGCGACGACGGCACGGATGCCGTATTCGGCCAGCGCCCATGCGGCGTGCTCGCGGCTGGAGCCGCAGCCGAAGTTGCTGCCGCCCAGAATGAACCGGGTGTTCGCATATTCCGGCTTGTTCAGCACGAAGTCCGGGTTGAGGTCGCGCCCGCCGATGGCGGTGTAGCGCCAGCCTGCGAACAGCCCTTCGGCCAGACCCTGCTTGCCGACCGACTTCATCTCGCGCGAGGGGATGATGATGTCGGTGTCGATGTTTTCACGGATGATCGGCGCGGTGACGGCCGTCATCTGACGGAACGGTTCGTTGCTCATGCTGCCACCTCACGCGGATCGGCGATTTTACCGGCAATGGCCGAGGCGGCCACGGTTTCGGGCGATGCCAGATGGGAGCGGGTCTCCGGTCCCTGGCGGCTCTCGAAGTTGCGGTTGGTCGAGGTCACCACGCGCTCCTGAAAGCCCATGGCCTCGCCGCCAGCAAAGAAGCACATGGAGCAGCCTGCCTCGCGCCATTCAAAACCGGCCTCGAGGAAGATCTTGTCCAGCCCTTCGGCTTCGGCGGCGGCCTTCACCTTCATGGAGCCCGGCACGCAGATGGCCTTCACGCCATCGGCAACCTTGCGGCCCTTCAGGATGGCAGCGGCCCGGCGCAGGTCCGACAGGCGCGAGTTGGTGCAGGAGCCGATGAACGCTGCGTCGATCTTGAGCGACTGGATCGGCTGGCCGGTCTCGATCGCCTGATACTTCAGTGCTCGGTCGTAGCTCTCGCGGCTGTCGCGGTGGGAGACGTCCTCGAAGGTCGGCACGGTGCCGGTGACCGGCATGGCCTGCTGCGGGCTGGTGCCCCAGGTGACCATCGGCGTCACTTCGGACGCGTCGATCGCCAGTTCGGTGTCGAACACGGCGTCGGCATCGGATTGCAGCTGACGCCAGCTCTCAACGGCGCGGTCCCAGTCAGCGCCCTTGGGCGCGTAGGGGCGGTCCTTCAGGTACTCGAACACCACGTCGTCCGCCGCAATGAAGGCGGAGAAGGCGGAGAATTCGGTCGCCATGTTGCAGAGCGTCAGGCGGCCCTCAACATCCAGCGCGCGCACGGCCTCGCCTGCGTATTCAACGACGTGGCCCTTGGCCCCGCTGGAGCCGAACTTGCCCAGCAGATAAAGCGCCAGATCCTTCGGCGTAACGCCTGCGGCCAAGCGCCCGTTGATGGTGATGCGCATGGTCTTGGGCTTTTTCACGCGCAAGGTGGCGGTTGCCAGCGCATGTTCAGCCTCGGACGAGCCGATGCCCCACGCCAGTGCGCCCAGCGCGCCTTGCGTGCAGGTGTGGCTGTCAGGGCAGACCAGCGTGACGCCGGGCAGCACGATGGCGTTTTCCGGCGAGATCACATGCACGATGCCCTGACGCGGATCGCCAAGGTCGAACAGGGTCAGGCCGGCTTCCTGCGCCGCCTTGCGGGTGGCGAGGATGAAATTGGTGCCGGTCGGCATGATGGTCTTGTCGGTGCGGCCGGGCAGGGTATCGACCACGTGGTCCATGGTCACAAAGGTCTGGCGCGGGGCCACGACAGGGCGGCTTGCCGCCTTCAGGCTCTCCAGCGCCACCGAGCCCGTGCGCTCGTGCAGCATGATGCGGTCAATGAGAACAAGGCCCGTCCCGCCGCCGAGGTCAGCGACCTGGTGGGCGTCCCATATTTTCTCGAAAGCGGTTTTTCCCACGTGTTACCTCCTGTAGGCCCCCAATATAGCGGGCGCGAGGCTCATTTGCTATAATCTTATATCAAAATAGAAATGGTGCCGAAATTCCGGTGAGTTGCGCTATAGAATGCCGACCGCAACAGGGGGCAAGTGACTGAATGGCAAGCGAGCGGGCCAATGAGCGGAAGGGGGGCATTCCCCTTTACCACCAGATCTTTCTGGTCCTGCGGGATGAGATCCTGAGCGGGCAGCGGCCCTATGGCAGTCCGGTGCCGACCGAGTTCGAGGTGGGCGAGCAGTTCGGCGTCTCCCGCATTACGGCGCGCCGGGCGTTGGATGAGCTGGCGCTGGAGGGGCTGGTGGAGCGCCGCCGCCGCACCGGCACGCGGGTGATCTATCGCTCTCCGGCCAAGCCGATCGAGGCGGATATCGATCAGGCGGTGGAATCGCTCATTGCCTTTGGGCGCAACACCAGCGTGCAGGTGCTGGAGATTACCCGCGAGGTTGCGGCCCCGCTCCTTGCCGCGCGGTTGCAGCTGGAAGAGGGTGCGGGCGTCATTCGCGCCGTGCGCTTGCGCAAGTTCGATGACGCGCCGCTGGGCGAGATCACCAGCTGGCTGCCGGAGCGCTTCGCCCGGCTGGCGGACCGCAGCACGCTGACCAACACGCCCATGCTGGAATTGCTGCGCGGCGCGGGCGTGAAGATCGGCGGCGCGCAGCAAACCATCGAGGCGCGGGTGGCTGACCCTCATCTGGCTGAACGCCTTGCCATCGCGCCGCTGGCACCGGTGCTGCGCGTGGAACGCCTTGTGGAGGATGACGCCAAGCAGCCAGTGCTGCTGACCGTCGCCAACTATCGGGCAGACCGCTACCGCATCAGCCTTGATCTGCACACCGGCAGCCGCATCATCGCGGATATTCATTAGAGCGGGCTGCAAGCTGCCTGGCTCGCCTCAGTCAGTGGAACAGAGTGCCGCCTCATGGCTGCGGTGCCAGTTGCTCAGGCGCTGGCGCAGTGGTTTCAGGTATGTGCGCCCCACCTGAACAGCCGCGCCGGACTGGAGCACGATCTGGATATCGCCATATCCGCGGTTCCGGACCGCGCTGATGCGATCAAGCCGAACGATGACCGAGCGGCGGACGCGCACATACCGGTCAAAACCCAGGTGTTCGTGCAGGGCACCAAGGGTCATGCGCAGCAGATATGCCCGCTCGTTGTTGTGAATATGCACATAGTCGCGCTCGGATTCTGCCCGCTCTATGTCACCGACGCGAAGCGGGACGAACTGGTTGCCCTGCAAGGCCCAGATGACCACGCCGTCGCGTTCCTTGTCGGTTACAGGGGGTGCTGCCCGAACGCTCTGGAGTTGCCGTTCCAGCTCGCAAACCCGGAAAAACGAGCGTTCATATTCCAGCAGCTGCCGGGCGCGCTCGATTGCGGCTTTAAGCCGACAGGGCGTCACCGGCTTTAGAATATAGTCCAGCGCCTGAGCCTCAAAGGCGCTGATTGCATGGTGGTCAGAGGCGGATATGAAAATCACCAGCGGGCGCGGGGCGTCCAGCCGGTTCAGGCGGTTGGCCAGCTCAAGGCCATTGATCCCCGGCATTTCAATATCGAGCAGAAGAATGTCGGGCCGCCAGCGTGCAACCAGATCCAGTGCTTCTGCGGGTTTACAGGTTGAGGCGACAAGACGCGCGCCGTCAGCATCTCGAATGAGGCATTCAAGACGGGCAAGGGCGAGCGGCTCATCGTCAACCGCAATGATGCCCAGCGTCGGCTGGGTCAGCCTTTGCGGGAGGCTGTTTTTTGCCGCACCGTCTGGTGCCGGTGATATTTGAAATTGTGTGGTCATGTCGGTTCGGGCGCTGTCGGTTATGATGCCCGGATGTGGTTCAGCCAGCCCGGAAAGACCATGATGGCCTCCTGATGGAAGGCGGATATTCCTCTGATAATTTCCTGTTCTTCTGTGCCGGGTGCGTGCTCGCGGAAACGCTGATCGCGCCGCTGCGCCATTGGACGCAGGCCCCCTCCCGTTCCGGCTGTGGTGCTGCCATTCGGTAACTGATGCCGGCCTCAAGAGCGGCAGGCGGCCCCCCTCCATGCGCGGCCCCTTGGATACACAGAGAGGACATTTATGAGACCGATGATGTGGGCGCTATTGCCCGTTTGCATTCTGGCAACGCCGGCACTTGCTCAGACGCCGGCAAATGATGAGCAGCCTGCCACCGCAACACCGGCACAAGCCGATGTGACGTCCGCCAAACCCTGCAAGGCGAAAAAAAAGGGCCTTGGCGGCGTGCTGCGTGCGGCCCGCAGTTCGGGTCTGATCGCGGTTGCCGCGGGAAAGGCCGGCACCGGCGGTGCGCTTGTCAATTCCGTGACGAACACGGCGATCGATGTTGCGGATACGGCCAAACACATGGCTCCGCCGGAGCAGCCTGTATGCTGATGCGCGCAACGATGCTGCTGGTTGTCAGCAGCGCTCTGCTGATGGCTGCGTGCGGGGCAGAGGAAAGCGGCGCAACGGCTGATGACGCCGTGCAGAAGGTGGGCGTACAGAAGGCGGGCGTGCAGAAGGCGGGCCTTGGCTCAGGCAGCGTGCCGCTGCGCGCCGGTCTTTACCATGTGGTTGAGGCAGATGAAGACGATGAGCATGAGCGCTGCATCAAAGCGGAGGACATCTCGGCAGGCCGCATGGAAGTATCGGATATGCTGCGGGACGGCTGGGTTTTCGACACCAACCGCATGTCCGGCGGGACGATCGAGCTGGCAGCGCGACATCCGACGGGCAGTCATATCAAGGTCAGCGGAACCTACGAAAAAGAAGCCTTCATGACAGAGGGCACGTTGCTGTTGAAGGTGAACGGCGAGACGAACATCATCCGCACCCGGCAACAGGGCCGGTTTGTGTCTCCCACCTGCCCGGCGGAGGGCGAATGAGGGCACAGAGCCGCCGCACTTGCCGATGCTGACTGCCGGTTAATTGAGGTCGATCAGCATCAGGTCGCGATTGTCGACAATCAGCTCCGGCGCGATAATGCTGCCGTCTGGTCCGATGGCAAAGGGCGTGCGCGTCGGGTGTCGCAGGGGGGCAAGGCGACGGCTGGTGCCATCCCAGCCGGTCAGCCACAATTCGGCGGCGGGCCCCATGTTGCGAATATAAACGATGCCATCGTGGCGGGGGGCCCAGTTCTCCATGCCTTCCACGTCAATGCGGGCGGCAAGGGTCTGGGGCGCGCCGGACCCTGGGTCGAGTTCGAGAATATGGTCTTCGGTGGTGCTGCGTGCGAACAGCCGCTCGCCCGAGCGCTCGATAATGGCGATGCCGGTGCTGCCGGGCACCTGCGCAGCGCGCCCGGAGAGAAGATTGTGCTTCACAAGGTGCCAGCCCGAGTTGTTGACGGCGGAGATGAAAAGCTGGTTTGTGTCAGCTGACCATATGGCGCGGCCTTTGGGCGTGCCGTCGGTGGTTACGCGCACCATCCCTGATCCGTCGGAACGGATCATATAGGCATCGGTGCGGCCATCGATCACCGCCAGAAAGACGATTCTCTGCCCGTTGGGCGACCAGCGCGGCGCATAAACATAGCTGGCGTTGATGTTGGTCAAGCGGATCAGGTGTCCGTCCGGGCGGCGGAGCCATATCTGATTTGTCCCGCTTCGATCCGTTGCAAAAACGGTTGCGCCGTCAGCGCGGATGTCGGGGTCCCAGTCCGTTCCTTCGCCCGAGGTGAAGGGTGCCTTCTCATTGCCAGCGGGGCCAAGGCGGATCAGGTTGGCCTGTGTGCGGCCGGTCTCGACCGCAAGCAGGCGGCTCTGAAGATCTGCGGACAAACGGCCGAGCGGCACCATGCCAAGGGCAACGCGGCGCGGTTCAGAGGGGCGCGCCGTATCGATCGCCCACAGCCCGAAGTCGCCGCCGCGATTGCTGCTGAAAAACAGCGTGCGCCCATCAGCCGCCCAGGTGAAGCCCTCTGCCTTCCCGGTCGCGTGGGCCAGTGCCCGTGTCGTGCCAGTGCGCGTGTCCAGCAAATAGATGGCATCGCTGCCAAGGGCGGCGGTGCGGCGAAACGCGACCCAGCGGCCATCGCCCGACACTGAGGGCGTGGAATCGCCGAGCGTTTCGGGCGGCGGGTTGGTCAGCACGCGCATTTTCCCGCTCGTGATATCCACGGCGTTCAGGTGCCGTGCTCTTGCTCCCTTGGGTCTGTGCGCGACGATGAGTTCGTTTGCGTTGAGCCAGGCAAGGCCGCCGCTGGCATTGTTGCATCCGCTAATGATGCGCTCTGCGCCATTGGGCGGCGTCATCACAACAATTCGGCATGTCGCATCGGCGGCTTCGCGCAGGAAAGCCAGACGGTCTCCGCTTGGACTCCAGACGGGAGCGCGCTCGTCCGTGTCAGGCGTGCTGGTGATGCGCAGCGGCGCTGCATCGCCAATGTTGACGTTGCGCAGGTAGATATCGCGCGGGGCCCAGAAGCCGGGACCGGCTGCATAGGCAACCGTTAGTCCATCCGGCGCCATTGCCGGGAATGTTTCAACACCCGGCTCCTGCGTTAGCGGGCGCACGCTGGTTGCAAGCCAGTGTTTGGGCGTGTTGAGGACGAGGGCAAGAGCACCTGCAAGCCCGCACAGGGCAAGAAGACCTGCCGAGGCAATGATTTTCGCGCGGGTGGTAAGGGGCAGCCCGGGCGGTGC
>JAEZBH010000551.1 GCA_023427285.1 Pseudomonadota bacterium | reverse complement strand
GCTTTATCGGGGTCAGAAGACTTTGATATGGGTCCGGGGTGCCAGCCCCAAACCCCGCGCACACGCTACTTTTGCAGCGCTACTTTGCCAGCGCTACTTTGCCAGCGCTACTTTGAACGCGACACCTCTACGATCTTGAGAACAAGCATCGCAAAGGCAATCATCAGCGTTGGCACGCCGATGATAAGGGTAGCCACTACTTCAGGTTTTATATGAACCACCTCCTCTGGCGGCCCAGATTGCAGCGCAGCGGGAGTGCCGCGATGCTGACCGCCGAATGGAGTCATACCAAACAGTCCGGCCAGCCTCTTTATTAATAACAATAATTACAACAACTTAAATGATGATGCGGCTGAATCAGAAAGTACAACCCGGTAAACGAACAATTCAAACGGCGGTGTGTCCGTGCGCCCTGGGACCGCGATCGTTTGAAACAGAGATTATAGGAACGTGCGCGGCAAGACCCATCGCGCGGGCTGGATGAAGGTGTGCATATGTTCCTTAAAATCATTCAAATCAATAAAGCCACCTGAGGAATGGAACAGATGGCTGGTCGCAGGCGCGGCCCAATCATCCCCACCAATCATTCCAACCAATCATCCCCATCCTTCCAGCATGCGGCAGAACCACGTCCCGATACCGAAACGGGGGTTGCAGGGGGAACAGGCTCCCCCTGCGCATAAAGGCCGAAGGCCATAGAAACACCTGCCCCAAAAGAAACGCCCATAAGAAAAGGGCCGGAGAAAACTCTCCGACCCTTGTTCCAAAGCGTATCGCTCGAAATCGCTTACAGCGGTTTGCGATCAGCCCGGCAAGCAGGCCGCCTGCTCCAAGGACTGGGCTGGTCGCACTTGTCTCCCGCCGGATGGGCCATCCTGCTCGAAAGCTGCGCTAATCTTCCCAGCCTTCCAGCATGCGACTGAACCACGTCCCGATAACGAAACGGGGGTTGCAGGGGGAACAGGTTCCCCCTGCGCATAAAGGCCGAAGGCCATGGAAACACCCCGCGCCCAAAAGAAACGCCCATAAGAAAAGGGCCGGAGAAAACTCTCCGACCCTTAACTCAAAGCGTATCGCCTGAAGTCGCTTAGAGCGACTTGCGGCGGTGTTCGCCGTACACGTAGCGCACGGTGCCGGAGGAGGCGCGCATCACCAGCGATTCCGTGGTGAAGCCGCCGCCGTGCATGCGCTTCACGCCTTCCAGCAGCGCGCCGTCGGTCACGCCGGTTGCGGCGAAGATCACGTCGCCAGCGGCCAGCTCGGTCAGGCTGTACTTGCGGTTGAAGTCGGTAATGCCGACGCGGCGAGCGCGCTCTTTCTCGTCTTCGTTGCGGAAGATGAGACGGCCCTGGATCTGGCCGCCGATGCAGCGCAGGGCAGCGGCAGCCAGCACGCCTTCCGGCGCGCCGCCCGAACCCATGTACATGTCAACGGTGGTCTCGTCCGGATCGGCCACAGCCATCACGCCGGCAACGTCGCCGTCCGGAATGAGCTTGATGCCGCAGCCGACTTCACGCAGTTCGCGGATGAGGGCTTCGTGGCGCGGACGGTCGAGCACGCAGACCATCACTTCTTCCGGCTTTACGCCCTTGGCGGCAGCAAAGCGGCGCACGTTCTCGGCCGGACCGAAGTCCAGATCGACGAGGCCTTCCTCGTAGCCCGGCCCAATGGCCAGCTTGTCCATGTAGACGTCCGGCGCGTTCAGCAGGTTGCCCTTCTCGGCAATGGCCAGCACGGCCAGAGCGTTCGGGGACGCCTTGGCGGTCAGGGTGGTGCCCTCCAGCGGATCGAGCGCGATGTCGATGGCCGGGCCTTCCGGATCGGAACCCACCATCTCACCGATGTAGAGCATCGGCGCTTCGTCGCGCTCGCCCTCGCCGATCACGACGGTGCCGTTGAAGGGCAGCTTGTTCAGCGCCTCGCGCATGGCTTCCACGGCGGCAGCGTCAGCCGCCTTCTCGTTGCCGCGGCCAACCAGCTTGGCAGCAGCGATTGCTGCCGCCTCGGTGACGCGCACCATTTCCAGCACCCAAACGCGGTCGAGAATCTGGCTAGGAGTTTGAGTCATTTCAGGCCTCTTTGACCATTAAAATTCGAGAATGTGCATCATCACCGGCTCGGTCGTGACGCTGTCGAGCGCCGAAATCCGGGCCAGGGCTTCCGTGACGGCCTGCTGCGGACCTGCGTGCGTGGTCAGCACGAAGTACACCGCACCATCCGGCGCGCCGCCGCGCTGGATGAGGCTTTCCACCGAAACCGAAAGATCGCGCAGGATGGCGGTCAGCTCGGCCAGAACGCCGGGGCGGTCCACCACGGTCAGGCGAATGTAGTAGCGGCCGACATGGCTGGCCGGATCAGCCGCCGAAATATCCGACAGGCTGGCCGAGGGCATGCCAAAGGCCGGGCCGAATTCACCGCGCGCCACGTCCACCAGATCAGCGGCAACGGCAGAGGCCGTCGGCCCCTCGCCCGCACCGCGACCCTGGAACAGCAGACGGCCAACGTAGTTGCCCTCCGCCACCACGGCGTTCAGCGAATCCGTCACGTGCGCCAGCGGATGGTTCACCGGCACCAGGCACGGGTGAACGCGCTGGAACAGGGCGCCTTCTTCCTGACGGGCCATGCCGATCAGGCGGATGCGATAGCCAAGCACGCTGGCGTAATCGATATCGGCGGGAGCCACGCTGCGGATGCCGCAGGTGGAGACGCCTTCAAAGTTGATGCGGGTGCCGAACGCCAGCGACGACAGGATCGAGAGCTTGTGGGCCGCGTCGATGCCGTCGATGTCGAAGGTCGGGTCAGCCTCGGCATAACCCAGCGCCTGCGCTTCCTTCAGCAC
>JAEZBH010000515.1 GCA_023427285.1 Pseudomonadota bacterium | reverse complement strand
GTCCTGGTGCAAGGCCCCGCGCACCTGCAAGACCGCAGCCGCGGCAAGGGGGGCCGTTGTGCTGCCGGTTGCGGCACCGGTTGTGGCGCTCATTGTCAAGGCCGCAAGCCCAACACAGGTGCTCAGCCAGTGGTTCACCGTCATGTTTGCGCCCCTTATCCCTGTTCCCGAAGTTCCGCTCGCCTCTGGTTGTACGACCGGAAATCCAAGCCTCTTATGAGTTGCACCATTGTTCGCTGCAAGGCGCGCCGCCCGGTTCGTGCTGCCTCAAGGCAACTTTCAAGCAAGGCGGAGGCCTTGCCCCCGACAAGCGTAACCAAAACAGGCGCCAACACAGGCGTTGAGACGCGGACGACCGGGGACAAGCCGGTCGCTGCACGCTCCAGGGTGCAACAACTGACGGGTAGTTTGACGCAAGACCGGTTGCAGGTTGGTAAAGCACACGCATCGCGCACTGTGCCACTTGCAATGGCGTCAACGCATCCGCATGTCAGATGCTCCAGAGCCGTAAGGCTGCGCGAGAGGGGAAGGGCCGTTGAAGATGCTGCTCCTGGTCGAAGTCTGGCGCTGGACCAAGCTCATCCTCGGATGGGTGTTGCTGGTGGCCGGCCCGGTGGTGGGCGGGCCGCTGCCGGGGCCGTTCGGCGTTATCGGCTTTGCGGCGGGGCTTATTCTCGTGTTGCGCAACTCCCGCTGGGCCCGGCGATTCTTCATTCGCATCCAGCGGCGCTATCCCAGGTCTATCTCTCCCGTGCGCCGGGCCTTGCGGCCGGGGGCCAATCTGACGGCAATACTGCAACGCACCGGGGCGCAGATTTGGGTGGCGTTGCGCCGCCGCCTCTTCCCGAAAAAGCGACCTGCAAAATCAGACGCAGCCGCAGGAACGCGGCTGGATGCGGAGCGTCAGGACAGCTGACAAGAGGAGGCCGGGCCAGCCCGCGCTGCCGCTATGGGGCAAAACGCGGGCCGGTGAATGGAGCAAGACCGGACTTATTGGCGCGCCAGGCTGGTTTCGGTGAAGTCGTTGGCGCTGAGGCCGGTCTTCAGCTGGAACGGCCCCCAGGTCAGGCGGGTCGTCTTGCCGGTCTGGTGGTTGACCATGTTCATGTCATGGGCGCGCCAGAACTTGCCGCCGTACTGCTGCCACTGATTGGACGTGAGCGTTTTGAGCAGCTTGCCGCGCTTGTCGTAATAGTCGACGCGCACCACGCGCAGATCGGGCTGGTCCATCCACACCACCTGGCGGGAATAGCCGGAGTTGGAATAGGTCGGCACGCGCTCGATGACGTGGCAGGTCTTCTGGCCGCAAGGCTCGTCCTTGAGCCACTTGTATGTGAACTTCTCGATCTCGGCGGCGGCGAAATCCTCATAGGCGAACTCCGAGCCCATGAACGGGCCGGAACGGTTGGCCGAGGCGATGCGCTTCACGCGCTTGAGCGCGGGCAGATAGATCCACTGATCGTCATTGCCGGTCACATGGTTGTAGGTGAGCAGCGCGGTGTTTTGCACGTCCTTGGGTGCGCGGAAGACGATGAGGCTCTTGTCGCCATCGGTGCCGGGCGTGCGCTCCAGCGCCTTGGAGTCCAGTTCGCGCACGGCGCGCTGCTGGCCATTTTGCGTGCCGAGAATCATCTTGAGCGATGCCCGGCTGTCCACCCAGCCGGTATCGCGCTGGTCGGCGGCGACGGCGATCGCCTTGCCCTTCTCTTCGGCAGATTGGGCCAGCGCGGGCGCTGCGTTGGCCACCAGAAACGTGGCGGCCAGCGCCGTCATGACGAGACGGGGCGCAAAAGCCCGGAAAGACACGCGGGCCGGAGCGGGCACCGAAGCCGGAGAGGGCACTGGGGCCAGAGAGGAGAGGGAGAGAGGCCGCAACATCAATCATCCTTTCGGTCGTCTGCCCGAAGCGGGCGTCAGCGTTTGCCAGCAGGGCAAGGCCCTCTACCGCAAGAGCGCGTCGGCAACAGCGCGCTGTTGGGTGCATATCGCAAAAAGAGTGTATCCCTCGTGAACGTTCCCGGTTGCCGGTTCACCCGCCAGTGCCTCGCCGCCTTGTTTGAGAGGCGGGCGTTCCGGGTTCCGGAGCGGTTCGGGTCTGCTGCAAGGCATGGGCTTTGCTCGAAAGCCGCTCCAGTGCGCGGATCAGTGCAACATGAACTGGAAGCCGTGCACCAGCAGGCGGCTGACCAGCTCATCGAGCACGACGAAGCCGATGGCCTGAATGAGGGTCGCCCCCAGCGCAATCCGCAGGATGTAAACCTCAACGGAGATGAGGTAGAAGCCAAGCGCCAGATACAGCACGGCAAACAGGCCCGCCGGCAGGATGCCGCCCGCAGCCAGCAGAAGCAGCGGCAGGACGGCCAGCTGCTTGAACAGCCGCAACCAGTTCAGCACCATCAGCGTGGCAAGCGTGCCGCGGTTCAGCATCAAAAGGCGCGCCACCAGCAGGAACAGCACCACATAGGTCAGCCAGCCCGCCGCAAAGACGAGGATGGACTGCCACAGGCTGATGC
>JAEZBH010000408.1 GCA_023427285.1 Pseudomonadota bacterium | reverse complement strand
GCCCATGCCGCCGCCCGCCAGCACGCGGAAGCCCAGCTCGCCTGCCTCGTTCTTGCGGATAACGATGCCGACGTCGTGCCACTGCACGGCGGCGCGGTCAGTGTCGGCAGCGGTGATGGCGATCTTGAACTTGCGCGGCAGGAAGCTGAATTCCGGGTGGAAGGTGGACCACTGGCGCAGCACCTCCGCCCAGATGCGCGGATCGGTCACTTCCTCGGCGGTCGCGCCTGCGAACTGGTCCGCCGTCGTGTTGCGGATGCAGTTGCCCGAGGTCTGGATGGAATGCAGGCCAACGGTGGAGAGATCCCGCACGATATCGGGCGCATCCTCCAGCTTCACCCAGTTGAACTGGATGTTCTGGCGGGTGGTGAAGTGGCCGTAGCCCTTGTCGTAGGTGCGGGCCACATGGCCCAGCATCCGCACCTGAGCGGCATTCAGCGTGCCGTAGGGAATGGCGATGCGCAGCATGTAGGCGTGCAGCTGAAGGTACACGCCGTTCATCAGCCGCAGGGGCCGGAACTGCTCTTCCGTCAGCTCGCCCGACAGGCGGCGGGCCACCTGATCGCGGAATTCCTCGACGCGGGCGTCGAGAATGGCCTGATCGAAACTGTCATACTGATACATGGCTCAAAGCTCCGCCTGCTTGCCGAGGTCAAGGCGAACGGACGGGCCGCTGGCGCGCACCACCTCGCGGTAGCGGGTGGGCCAGGGCTTGCCGTCTTTCAGCTCAACGTCGATCGGGTAGTGGTCCATCACCTTCTGGGCGGCGGCATCCTGAGCCGCCGCTGCGTCCGCTGCGGTTGCGTCGTCGAACACCGCGGCCTCGCGCACGTCGCGCGTCCAGCCGTTGCCGGTCCAATAGACGACATCGCCGGTGGGCACGTCGTATGCGGTCATCACTTGCGGCATTTTCAAACTCACTCCGCCGGAATCAGATGGTCGAGATGTTCAGGAACGTAAGCGGACAGGGCAGGCGCAACCATGCCGGGACGCTCAACGGCCAGCGCTGCAACCTCGCCCACCACCAGGAGCGCCGGGCTGCGGATGCCGTGCCGGGTGATCGCCTCGGCCAGCGCGTCCAGCCGGGTGACGAACGTGCGGCCATCCAGCCGCGTGCCGCCTTCCAGAATGGCGGCGGGCGTCTCCGGGCCAAGGCCGTCCGCCATCAGCTTGTCTGCAATGGCGGGTGCAGCGGTCACGCCCATATACACCACCAGCGTGCGGCCCTTAGCTGCCAGCCCTTGCCAGTTCTGGTCAGACAGGCCCTTGCACTGGCCTGCCACGAACGTGACGGCGCTGGCGTGGTCGCGGTGGGTCAGCGGCAGCAGGCTCTCAGCCGCGCAGCCGAGCGCGGCGGTAATGCCGGGGATGACCTCAACCGGAATGTCGGCGTTGCGGCAGGCTTCCACTTCCTCGCCGCCGCGCCCGAACACGAACGGATCGCCGCCCTTGAGGCGGGCGACGCGATAGCCCGCGCGGGCCTTGGCAACCAGCAGCGCGTTGATGTCTTCCTGCCGCATGGTGTGGCGGGAGCGAGCCTTGGCCACGCAGATCAGCTCGGCCAGCGGGTTGACCAGCTCCATGATGCGGGAGTCGATGAGGCCGTCGTAAACCACCACCTCGGCATCGCGCAGGGCCTTGACCGCCTTGACGGTCAGCAGGTCCGGGTCGCCCGGTCCGCAGCCCACAAGAACGACCCGCCCCTGCGCAGGGGTTTGCCCGCGCCGGGATGATTCTATGCCAAAGGGACGGTTGGCCGCATGGCCCAGCCACCGTTGCATGGTTTTCTCCTGAAGTATTGGGGCGTAACCTGACCTCGCCAAGGCCGGATCGCAAACGAGCTTTTCTTGGTCCACCCGAAGCCCAACTTGGGGAAACCAGGGGCAGAGCCGGAAAGTTGGGTCCGGGTAGCGGTTTATGCGTTTCTGGCTTTAGCGCAGCGCGGCACATCAACTGTGCCGGTCCGGGCAAATAGGCCGCAAGAGAGGCCAGATGAGGGGAATTGCCTGCCATGTTGAAAGATATTCTGGTGCTGCTGGGGGAAAACGGAGCCGAGTCTCCGGCGCTTGAAGTCGCCATCGAGCTGTGCCGCGCCAACAGCGCCTACCTGACGACGGTGGTGTGCGCGGGCGTGCCGCTTTATCAGGAGTATTTGCTCGGCACCGTGATCTACGAGGCCTACCAGTCGGAAGTTGGCCGTCAGACCCGCGAGGCGGAGGAAACCTGCGCCGCCATTCGCGAGCGCCTGAACGCAACCGGCATCCGTCATGAAGAGCGCACCATTGTGGTGGACATGGATATCCTGCCGATGGAAGCGGCCGTGCATGCCCGCTATGCCGATCTGGTGCTGATCGGCGGCAGGGCAAGCCATGTGGACAAGGCGATCTGGGACCGTCTGGTGCAAAGCATCGTCTTCCAGACCGGGCGACCGCTGATGATCGTGCCCGAGCGCTCGCATATGCCCTTCGACAAGGTGACGATCGGCTGGAACGCCAGCAAGGAGGCCGTGCGCGCCGTGCATGACGCGATGGACCTGCTCACCGCCGCCTCCCAGATCGATATCGCCATCGTCGATGCCGTGCCGAGCGATGACGGCCACGGCGAGGAACCCGGCGCGGAGCTGGCCCGCCACCTTGCCCGCCATGTTCGCAACGTCAACGTCCACCGGCTCGACAGTCAGGGGCGCTCCATCGGTCAGGTGCTGCAAGCCTTCGCCCGCGATCAGGGCTCGCGCCTTCTTGTGATGGGCGCATACGGCCACTCCCGCATGTGGGAGATGTTCCTCGGCGGCGCGACCCGAGACGTGCTCGGCAACTCCACCGTGCCCGTGCTGCTCTCGCATTGAGGGAGCTTTTCTGCGGGATTTATTGCAGGGGGATCTATGATCCCCCTG
>JAEZBH010000241.1 GCA_023427285.1 Pseudomonadota bacterium | reverse complement strand
GCTCAAGGGCCTTGATGGCCTGCGCTACATGTCCTCCTCCAGCGACTCCTCGGGCAATGCGGAAATCACCCTGACCTTCGAGCAGGGCACCAATGCCGACATTGCTCAGGTGCAGGTGCAGAACAAGCTCCAGCTCGCAACGCCCCTGCTGCCGCAGGAAGTGCAGATGCAGGGCCTGCGCGTTGCCAAGGCCACGATCAACTTCCTGGCCGTGATGACCTTCTATTCCGAAGACGGCTCGCGCTCCTCCGCCGACATGGGCGACCTTGTCGCCTCGCGCATTCAGGACCCGATCAGCCGTATTCCGGGCGTGGGCGAAACCCAGGTGCTTGGCTCGCAATACGCCATGCGCATCTGGCTCGACCCGCACAAGATGAAGTCGTTCAACCTGACGACCTCTGACATCAAGGGCGCAATCCGCGCCCAGAACGCGCAGGTATCCGCCGGTCAGCTCGGGGCCAATCCCTCGACGGCAGAGCGGGCGATCAACGCCACCGTTACCGCGCAAACCCGCCTGACGACGCCGGAGGAATTCCGCAACATCCTGCTGCGCACCAACCCGGACGGCTCGACCGTGCGTCTGGCGGACGTGGCGCGGGTTGAAATCGGCGCGGAAACCTACGCGGTCAGCGCCCAATTGGACGGCAAGCCCGCATCCGGCCTTGCCGTGCGCCTTGCACCGGGCGCGAACGCGCTCGACACGCTGGAGGCAGTGAAGGCGCAGCTCGATCACCTGTCCGCCTCGCTGCCGCCTGACGTCAAGATCGCCTTCCCGCTCGACACCACCCCGTTCGTCGATGCGTCCATCACCCAGGTGGTCAAGACGCTCGTTGAAGCCGTGGTGCTCGTGTTCCTGGTGATGCTGCTGTTCCTGCAAAACTTCCGGGCGACGCTCATCCCCACCATCGCGGTGCCCGTGGTGCTGCTCGGCACGCTCGGCGTGCTGGCCTTCCTCGGATATTCGCTCAACACCCTCACCCTGTTCGGCATGGTGCTGGCCATCGGCCTGCTCGTCGATGACGCCATCGTCGTTGTCGAGAACGTCGAGCGCATCATGGCGGAGGAGGGCCTCTCCCCGCTTGAGGCCACCCGCAAGTCGATGGGAGAGATCACCGGCGCGCTCATCGGCATCGGCCTCGTGCTGTCCGCCGTGTTCCTGCCCATGGCCTTCTTCGGCGGCTCGGCGGGCGTGATCTATCGCCAGTTCTCCGTCACCATCGTCACCTCCATGGCGCTGTCGGTGCTGGTTGCCATCATCTTCACCCCGGCGCTGTGCGCCACGCTCCTGAAGCCGGTGCAGAAGGGCCGCCACGCCAAGACCACCGGCTTCTTCGGCTGGTTCAACCGCGTGTTCGCCACCGGCACGGTGAAGTACGAGAAGGGCGTTGGCCGTATGCTGCGCGCGCCCAAGCGCTCCATGCTGCTGTTCGTGCTGCTGTGCGGCAGCCTGGCCGTTCTGTTCACCCGCCTGCCCTCGGCCTTCCTGCCCGAGGAAGATCAGGGTCAGGTGCTGGTGATGGTGCAGCTGCCCACCGGCGCCAACTCGGCCCGCACGAAGGCCGTGCTCGACAAGCTGACCAACTACCTTCTCACCGAAGAAAAGGACTCGGTGAACCACGTGTTCGCGGTCAACGGCTTCAACTTTGCGGGCCGCGGCCAGAACATGGGCCTTGCCTTCATCAGCATGAAGCCGTGGGACCAGCGCCCCGGCGACGCCAGCTCGGCACAGGCGCTTGCCGGTCGCCTGATGGGCGCGATGGGTGCAGAGCGGGACGGTCTCGTCATCGCCTTCACGCCGCCGGCCATCATGGAGCTGGGCACCGCCAACGGCTTCGACTTCCAGCTCCAGAATCTGGGCGGCCTGCCGCGCGAGCAGTTCCTGGCGGCCCGCAACCAGCTTCTGGCTGAAGCGGCCCAGCACCCGGCGCTCGCCAACGTTCGCCCCAACGGCCAGGAAGACACGCCCCAGCTCAAGCTGAACGTGAACGCCGCCGCCGCCGGAGCGCACGGGCTCACCATCGCCGAGGTCAACGACACCATCGCCACGGCTTTGGGCGGCGCTTACGTCGATGACTTCATCGACCGGGGCCGCGTGAAGAAGGTGTACATGCAGGCCGACGAGCCCTACCGGCAGACGCCCGAAGACCTCGCCGCCTGGCACGTGCGCGGCTCGGGCGGCCAGATGGCCCCGTTCACCACCTTCGGCACCTCCGAATGGGGTTATGGCCCGGCCCGTCTTGAGCGCTTCAACGGCGTGCCCTCGTTCAACATTCAGGGTCAGGCCGCCGAGGGCGTCAGCTCAGGCGAAGCCATGGCCGCAATGGAGGAACTGGTCGCCAAGCTGCCGCAGGGCATCGGCTTCTCGTGGTCGAGCACGTCCTACGAAGAGCGTCAGACCGGCAATCAGGCCTACGCCATGTACGCCATGTCGCTGCTGTTCGTGTTCCTCTGCCTTGCCGCGCTCTATGAAAGCTGGTCGGTGCCGCTGTCGGTCATGCTGGCAGCGCCCTTGGGCATCGTCGGTGCGCTGGTCTCGGCCAATGCGTTTGGTCTCTACAACGACATCTACTTCCAGGTGGCCCTGCTCACCGTGGTTGGCGTGTCGGCGAAGAACGCCATTCTCATCGTCGAGTTCGCGGAAGCCGAGCGCAAGGCGGGCAAGCCTCTCTTCGAGGCCGCCATCCACGCCGCGCGCCTGCGTCTGCGCCCGATCCTCATGACGTCCTTCGCCTTCATCGGCGGCATCATCCCGCTGGCGCTGTCCAGCGGTGCGGGTGCGGGCGGTCAGAACGCCATCGGCATCAGCGTCACCGGCGGCATGTTCGCCGCCACGGTGCTGGCGATCTTCTTCACCCCCCTGTTCTTCGTGATGGTCACGCGGCTGTTCCACCGCAAGGCCGCAGCGGTAAAGCAGGGTGCCGAACCGGCGCTGCAACCGGCCGAATGAGGAGTACAGTCATGCGTAAATCTATCGCAACGGCGCCGCTGTTCGGCCTGGCGATCCTGCTTGGCGGCTGCACCCTCGCGCCAGACTACAAGCGCCCCGAACTGGCGGTTCCCGCAGCGCTTCCCGCAACGGGGAGCGCCGCGGAGG
>JAEZBH010000350.1 GCA_023427285.1 Pseudomonadota bacterium | reverse complement strand
GAGAATTCGTAGCGCGAGGCGGGGTAGTAGAACCTTGAGGTGGTGGCGACCTGCCCGCCGGACCATGTGCGGCGCTGGAGCAGGAGGCAGGGCTCGCCTTCCGGCATCTTGAGGTGACGGCGCACCTGTGCCGTGGGCATGACGGCGCGCAGGATGTGCTCGACCTCCTGCAACGGCGCGACGCTGATGAGGTATTGGTGGGCGGTGGTTTGGGTGAAATCGACGTTCAGATAATCGGGCGCGACAAGCGGGTTCACGTGGCGGTCTTCCAGCTGCACCGGCACGCCGTTTTCAGAGTGGACCATGAGGGAGTGGAACACCTTTGCGCCGGGTGCAGAGTTGAAATGCTGCGCCACCTCGCCCTTGGCCTCAACCGCTTCCAGCTTCAGCACCTCTACGGAATGCACGCCGCCCCGGCTGCGGATTTCGCTGGCAATGTTGCGAACTTCCAGCGGGTTGGCGTGGGCGGTGCGATCGGCAACGAACGTGCCGACGCCCGCGACGCGGGTGAGCAGCCCTTCGTCGGACAGCTCGCGCATGGCGCGGTTGACGGTCATGCGCGAGACGCCGAGCAGCTTGACCAGTTCGTTTTCAGACGAAACCCGATGCCCAGACGGCCATGCGCCGGAGCCGATGTGGCCGAGGATATGATCCTTCACCTTCTGGTAGCGCGGCATCATGGGGCGGTTATCCTGCTGCTCAACTCAACTCGACGCGTCTGCCGATAGCAGCCTGCGCACCCGATGGCGATAGATGGCAGCGGCGGTGACTTCGCCCGCGTGCCAGCCGTCGCGCACGCGCCAGCGCCCGGCCACCATCACATGGCGAATGGCGCTCGGTTTGCCCGCGAAAACGAACGCGTCAAGCAGGGTGTCTCCTGACAGGCCCGCCAACACGGGGTCGCCGTCATCCAGCACGACCAGATCAGCGCGGTGGCCGACGGCAATGCGCCCCATGGCAACGCCCGCCGCCTGCGCGCCCCCTGCTGCCGCCAGCCGCCACAGCCGCGCGCCGGTATGGGGCTCGCTTGGGCTGGCCGCCACGTTGCGCTGCTGGAAGCGCAGCCGCTGGCCGTATTCCAGCCAGCGCAGTTCCTCGGCTGCGCTGACCGAGACATGGCTGTCGCTGCCGATTGCCATCCGTCCGTTTGCTGCCAGATAGGGGGCCAGATTGAACAGACCGTCACCAAGGTTCGCCTCTGTCGTTGGGCAGAGGACGGCAACCGCCTTGCTGCGGGCCAGCGCCTCCGTCTCGCCTGCGCTCATGTGGGTGGCGTGGACAAGCGACCAGCGCTCGTTCACGGCAGCGTTGTCCAGCAGCCATTCGACCGGGCGCTGGCCGGTAGAGAGAAGGCAAGCGTCCACCTCGCGCTGCTGTTCGGCAACGTGAATGTGGATGGGGCGTGATTTATCCTGCGCCGCCAGAACGTCGCGCAGAGCCTCGGGCGGCACGGCGCGCAGGCTGTGGAAGGCAATGCCCACCCTGGTTTGCGCCTGTTCGCGGGCAAGCCCGTCCAGCGCCTGCACCAGCGCCAGATAATCCTCTGTGGTGTTCAAAAACCGCCGCTGACGCTCGCTGGCGGGAGCGCTGCCGAAATCCGCCGTCTGGTACAGCGTCGGCAGGTGCGTCAGGCCAATGCCCGCCTCGTTTGCTGCCTGAAAAATCGCTTCAGAGAGCGCGGTTGGGGGCGCATAAGGCGTGCCGTCCGGCGCGTGGTGCAAATAGTGAAATTCGCACACCTGCGTGTAACCGGCCTTCAGCATGTCGATATAAAGCAGGGTGGCAATCGCCCGCAGTTCATCCGGGTCGATGCGCAGCGCCAGGTCATACATGCGCTCGCGCCAGGTCCAGAAACTGTCCTCACCCGCACTTTTCTGGCTTGGGCCGCGCCACTCCGCCTGCCCGGCCATGGCGCGCTGGAAGGCATGGCTGTGCGCGTTGCACAGCGCCGGGATCACAGCGCCATGCACAGCCTCGGCGTCCGCGTCATCGCCCGCGTCTTCAAGCGCGACGATAACGCCCGCCTCGTCCACGCGCAGCGCGACATCCTCGCGCCAGCCGCTGTCCGTCAGCACCCGCTCAAGCCGGAAGGTTGCCATGGCTTCCCCAAAGGCTATACTTGTCTATACAAGAGGTAGCCGCTTGCCGATGCGCAGGCAAGCCACAGCATGACGGCATGGCATGAGCGATCAGAAGCCTTCCTTCAGCCCGCCCGCGCCCGGCACCCGCTGGGACCGGCTGATGACCCACGTTCACCTCGCCACGATGGCGGATACCGGCCAGCCTTACGGCGCGGTTGAGAACGCGGCGCTGGCGATTGAGGGCGGGCGCATTGCCTGGCTTGGCCCGCAAGAAGTGCTGGAGGCGCACGCTGGCAACTGGTCTGCCGATAAGACCGTGAACGGCGGCGGGCGCTGGGCAACGCCGGGGCTCATCGACTGCCACACCCACATCATTTACGCTAGCAACCGGGCAAAGGAATTCGAGCAACGGCTGCAAGGCGTCTCTTACGAGGAGATTGCACGCCAAGGCGGCGGGATTCTTTCAACCGTGAGCGCCACCCGTTCGGCCAGCGTTGAGGAGCTTCTGGCGCAAAGCCTGCCGCGCATCGAGGCGCTGCTGGCGGAAGGCGTCACCACGCTGGAAATCAAATCCGGCTACGGGCTGGATCTGGCCTCAGAGCGCGCCATGCTGCGTGCCGCCCGGCTTGTTGGCGAGCAGCTGCCGGTGACGGTCAGAACCACGTTTCTGGGCGCGCACGCCCTGCCGCCGGAGTTTCGGGAGGATCGCGCCGGTTACGTGCGCCTCGTGTGCGAGGAAATGCTGCCCGCCCTTAGCGCGGAAGGACTGGTGGATGCGGTTGATGCCTTTTGCGAGCGCATTGCCTTCACGCCGGATGAGACCCGCACCGTGTTCGAGACGGCACGCAAGCTGGGCCTTCCGGTCAAGCTGCACGCCGAGCAGATCAGCGACATGAACGGAGCAAGGCTGGCGGCCGAGTTCAACGCCCTCTCCGCCGATCATCTGGAGCATGTGTCAGCGGACGGCATTGCGGCCATGGCGCAAAGCGGCACGGTTGCGGTGCTGCTGCCGGGTGCGTTCTATTTTCTGCGCGAGGAAAAGCGTCCGCCGGTCAAGGCGCTGCGCGAGGCGAAGGTGCCCATTGCGATTGCCACCGACAGCAACCCCGGCACCTCTCCGCTCACCTCTTTGCTGCTGGCGATGAACATGGCCTGCGTGCTGTTCCGCCTGACGCCAGAGGAAGCGCTGCGCGGCGTCACCCGCCACGCGGCCCAAGCCCTCGGCCTTGGCGATACGCACGGCATCCTTGCGCCCGGCTACAGGGCGGACTTCGTGCTGTGGGACATTCGCAGCCCTGCCGAACTCAGCTACCGCGCCGGGTTCAACCCGTGCGCCGCTGTGGTGCGCAATGGACAGCGCGTGCGCGGCTAAGGTTTAAGAACTGGCCAGCATGAACACCAGAATCGCGATGGCGGCCGCAACAACCAGATACCCGATCCAGCGGGCGACCTTGCCATCGGGTTGCTCGGTCCAGACGTCTTCCTCGTTATTGTAAACGCTGCCGTATTCGATGCCGCCCGGCGTGCGCTCATCCGCGCCGGGCGCAGCATAGGGCGGCGAGCGCTCCGTCATGCGCGCCTGATAGATTTCCTCAGGCGTCGGCGGAAAGCCGCCCGCTTCCTCATCCGTGCCAAGCGGCGCGGCGGCGGGATCGAAGAAATTCACCTTGTCGCCCGTCAGGCCGCTGTCGATGTCATGCCGCAACTGGGCAGCGGTGCAGCCCGGTCGCACCGGATCGGGGGCTCTCTGGCCCATCTGCGCCTGCCGGTCCGAGAAGCTTGCATCGCCAGCCTGCGACTGTTTTGGAGGCTTCATACAACCCATCCTTCCCATTCGGCCCGATCAATCGGCAACAAAACCACTTCACAAGAGGAACGAGCTGCTTGAGAGATGGTTGCCCCCGCCTGCCTGAGAGCCACGGCAGATGCCAGAATGTCCCGCCCCGGCACGAGATTCGGCCAAGTCGCTAGTGCTCGAGCGACTTTCGAGCAGGATGACACATCCTGCGGTTAAGAAAGCGCGACCAACAAAAGGTTTAGAGCGAGCGACCTGCTTGCCGAGCTGGTCGCAAACCGCTCTAAAAACCGCTTATCAGATAACTGATGGAGCCCAGGCCCACGAGCGCCAGCAGAAAGCCAAGCCATATGTGCTGGTCATCCGCATAATTGCGCCAGGGATTACGTGCGTCATCTGCCAGACATTCCTCCAGGGAATCCCCTGGCAAGGACCGCGCTGGCGCAAACCGGGCCGGGCCAATGGACCGTGTGTCCGGATGGTCATCGGCATTGTACACAAGGTAGAGTTTGCCTGTACCCTTGCTCCGGTTTTTGTCGCCCCGGTCTTTCTCGCCCCGGTCTTTCTCGGTGGTTGGAGACATACATCCCTCCATATCCCCCGTGCTTTTGAGGCCCCTCACCCTTCATAGATACCTTCCTTAGAAGTGTTGCAAGGATGGAAAACTCGGCCTTTGGCGTTTTTTCAGATGCCTTTTGCGCCGTTCACCGGCGCACTGAATGATTAAAATAATAATTTTAAATCAATAGATTGAACGCACGTCGTCTCGGAACGACGATCCGTTTGCGCACCAAACTTTTATCGCTTGCGAACCAATCCCCGATATTCGCCGAACAGCGGGCACTGGAGAGCCGCATCCGCGCGCAGACTCGAAGGGGGTCAAGCCGCAGCCCCAAGGGGCGGGGGCGCAGTCCGGACAGAGGGGAACTCGCCCGCAGAGGCCCACGTTCTAGAACTGGCGAAGACCAGAGACGCGGGGAAAAGAGGCGGCGCTTCTTTCAAGGCTCTGGCCGGAATGCGGGAGCACGCCCTCAAGCCACAAAAAGGCCGCAGAAAGAATAGGATGACGGGCACGGACCACACAGTTGAGGCCGTCAGGCAGCAGGCGGAAGCAAGGCTTTCCGAACTGGCGGACGTTTTGTCCCATGCAGGCGAAGCGCTGCCTGCCCTTGACGATCCCGCCTTTGCCCGCCTGTTTTCCCGCCTTGGCGACAAGCGCGTTGTGGCGCTGGGCGAGGCGACGCACGGAACATCGGAATTCTATCGTGCCCGCGCCGCCATTACCCGCCACCTCATCGAAGAGCACGGCTTTACCATCGTGGCGGTGGAGGCCGACTGGCCGGACGCCGCCCGCATTGACGATTACGTGCGCCACAGCGCCCGCGCGCCAACGCTGCGCCATGCCTTCCAGCGCTTCCCGACGTGGATGTGGCGCAATGCGGAGACTGACGATTTCATCCGCTGGCTGCGAGCGCACAATGCCGCCAAGCCCGAGCGCGAGCGCGTGGAGTTTCGCGGCCTGGATGTGTACAGCCTCTCGGCCTCCATCGAGGCCGTGCTGGAATATCTGGACGCCCACAATCCCGACGGCGCGCAAGACGCCCGCCGCCGCTATGGCTGCCTGCACCCGTGGCAGGAGGAGCCGGAGCGCTACGGTCAGGCCGTCATGCTGGGCCGCAAGACATCATGCGAGGAAGCGGTCGTCGAGCAGCTACAGGCGCTGCTGGAGCAACGGCTGGACGCGCTGCGCATGGATGGCGAGGCGTTTTTCGATGCCGCCCAGAACGCCCGCATCGTGCGGGCCGCAGAGCAGTATTACCGCACCATGTATTACGGCTCGGCCGAAAGCTGGAACCTGCGGGACCGGCACATGTTCGACACGCTCCAGCGCCTTCTGGAGGCGCGCGGGCCGGACGCCAAGGCGGTCATCTGGGCGCACAACAGCCACATCGGCAATGCCGCAGCCACCGCCATGAGCTGGCAGGGCGAGTTCAACATCGGCGAACTCTGCCGCGCCGCCTACGGCCAGACCTGCGCGCTTGTCGGCTTCGGCACGGATCGGGGCACGGTTGCAGCGGCGGATGACTGGGGCGAGCCCATGCGGGTCATGTCCGTGCGCCCGGCCCGCACGGACAGCTACGAGGCCGCCTTTCGCGAAGCGGGCGTGCCCGCCTCGCTGACGGACTGGCGGCAGCCGGGGACCAGCGCCGTGCGCCAGGCCCTCTCCCAGACGCGCCTTGGCCGGGCGATCGGCGTCATCTACCGGCCCGAGACCGAGCTTGCCAGCCACTACTACGACACCGTTCTCAGCGACCAGTTCGATGCCTTCGTCTGGTTCGAGGAAACCCATGCGGTCACGCCGCTGCCCGCCCACCGGCCCCATGGCGTGCCGGACACGTATCCGTTCGGGGTTTAGGAAGAGATGCTCGCCATGCCGATGCTGAACCCACCCTTGTTCAAAAACCGCACGGAGGCCGGGCACCGCCTCGGCTACGCCTTGCTGAAGTACGCGAAGGACAACCCGCTGGTGCTGGCCTTGCCGCGCGGCGGCGTGCCGGTGGGGCTTGAGGTTGCCAATGCGCTCGGCGCGGAGATGGACATCATGCTGGTGCGCAAGATCGGCGCGCCGGGCGCGCCGGAGCTGGCGCTGGGCGCGGTTGTGGACGGCAATCCGCCCGAGGTGCTGATGAACGAGGGCATCTTGCAGTTCCTCAAGCCGACAGCCGCCTACCTTGAGCAAGCCACGACCGAGGAAATCGCCGAGCTGGAGAGGCGGCGCAATTACTATCGGCAAGGCCGACCGCCCGTGAA
>JAEZBH010000317.1 GCA_023427285.1 Pseudomonadota bacterium | reverse complement strand
CGCCCGCTTCTCAAATCCTTTGTTGGTCGCGCTTTCTTAACCGCAAAACATGCGTTTTGCTCGAAAGTCGCTCTAAAAAAAACTCACGCAGCAGCGGAGAGGGCCGGGGCGGCCTCCGCCGGGCGGGCCTCGCTCACCAGCAGATGCGTGTAGGCATCGAGCGCGCGGAACAGATCATAATCCTGGGCCCGCGCCATCAGCCGTGCAGACTGGCGCGGCTGGTCAAGGCGGCAGCGCATGGCATCTGCCAGGGCTTCATCGTTTTCGATTTCAACGAGCGGGCCGTATTCGCCGTCCGCCAGTACCTCGATGGTGCCGGTGGGGCAGCGGGTGGCAACCACCGGGCACCCGCAGGCCATGGCCTCCAGCAGGGAATTGCTCATTCCCTCCCATGAGGAGGAGAGCACATAAAGCGCTGCCCGCCGCAGATAGGCGAACGGATTTTCTACATAGCCCATGAAGGCGACATCATCGGCGATGCCGAGCTGATCGGCCAGATCCTGCAATTCCTTCAGGGCCTGCGGCGTGCCTGCGCCCAGTATCATCAGGCGGGCAGGCTGCCGGCGGCGCAGCAGCGCAAAGGCGCGCAGGAGCAGCGGGAAGTTCTTTTGCCGGTGCAGGCGGCCAACGCCGAGGATGACCGGCGGCTGGCCGGGCGCCAGCCAGGGGTGCATGACCTCCTGTCGGGACAGCTGGCCGATGCGGTTCACATCGATGCCGTTGGGAATGACGTCGATTTCCGCTTGCGGCAGGCCGAGGCGGCTACCCAGACTTCCCGCCAGTTCATCCGACACCGAGACGATGCGATCGGCCATGGTGAACATTGCCCGCAGCAGCGGGCGGGCAGAGGCCGCCAGAACGTGCGAGGCCAGCGCCTGCCAGCCGCTGCGGCGGACATGGCTGAGATCGTTGGAGGCGCGCATGATGAGGCGCGGCGCGTCTTCCAGCCGGAAGCAGGCCATGGCGGCAAGGGGGTGAATGTGGTTGCCCGCTGAAAACAGCACGCGCGGGCGCTGCTGGGTCAGGTAAGCGCGCAGGTGTTTGGCGGCCGCCAGCGTGCCGAGGAAGCGGTTGGCGGAGGCCTCCGGCATCAGCGAGACCAGCTTGATGCGCGGATGATCGGACGGGCGGAAGTCTCCCTGCGCCTGCACCACAACCAGATCGACCCTGAGGCCGGCAACGGCGGCTTGCCGGGCAATGCGCAGGGCATTGCGCACGACGCCGGAGGCGCGCAGGTCGTAGATCAGGATGGAGACGTCGGGCCGGGTGGCATCGGCAAGATCTTGCCGGACAGTGTCGCACGGGGCCGCATAGGGCGCAGTGTTGGCCGCGGTCTGGGAACGGGCAGAGTGTGCCACCCTGTCCATGACCGGCAGCATTTCGACATGGCGGCTGACACTGGAAGTCACGAAATAAACCTCTGTCTCTTCCTGTTCGCGCTCAAGGATACGCAACTGAGCTTGTCTCCATGGGCCGGGGATATGGAGATTCTAAGGCAGAGCAGGCGAAACGCGCCCGAACGATTGGTAAATTCGACTGTGCCGGCCTGGGAGCGTTGACATGTGATAACATAACATCTAAATCGGGACGGCTTGCTAACGAAGGGTGTAATAATGGCTTTCCCGTCCCGCGTGGCCGTTTTGGCGTTCAGTGTCTCCTCTCTCGCGCTGGTTAATACGGCCATGGCGATGGAAGAGGGTCAGCGCCACACCCACAGCGCGGATCCGGATATCATCGTCTCCGCGCCTTTGCAGCGCGAGCGCCTGGAATCGCTGCAAGCCACCTCCGTTCTGAGTGCCGATGCCCTTCAGCGCTCGATGCAGGGCACCATTGGCGAGACGCTGGCGGGTTTGCCCGGCGTCAGCGCAACCTCGTTCGGCCCCGGCGCTTCCCGCCCGGTGCTGCGGGGCTTTCAGGGCGAGCGTATCCGCATTCTTTATGA
The DNA here is from genome assembly GCA_023427285.1 of Pseudomonadota bacterium. GTDB lineage: Bacteria > Pseudomonadota > Alphaproteobacteria > Sphingomonadales > Sphingomonadaceae > Pedomonas. The sequence goes on along the minus strand of JAEZBH010000317.1, from coordinate 945 downwards.
CGGCATCGGCAGCGTCGATGCCTCTGGCTCGTCGCCCGACCATGCCGTCTCTGCTGACCCGCTGACGGCGGAGCGCATTGAGGTGCTGCGGGGGCCGGCAACGCTGCTTTATGGCTCGTCTGCCGTGGGCGGCGTCGTCAACCAGATCGATCGGCGCATTCCCGTAAAGGCCCCCGAGGGCGGCTTTGAGGGCGAGGCGCAGGCGATTTTCGGCACGGCGGCGAACGAGGTGAGCCTGGGCACCAGCCTGACCGGCGAGATCGCGCCCTCATGGGTGGCGCAGGTGAGCGGAACTTTCCGTGATACGGGCGACATGCGCATCGGCGGCTATGCGGAATCGCGTGCCCTGCGGGAGCAGGAGCATGAAGACCATGAGCATGAAGATGATGGGCACGCTCATGATGACGAGCGCGGCACGCTGAAGAACAGCGCCGTGCGGACCAAATCGGGCTCGGTTGGTCTGCTCAAGCTTTTCGAGAAGGGCTATCTGGGCGCAGCGGTCAGCCTGTACGACAGCCGCTACGGCGTGCCGGGGCATGACCATGCGGGAGAGGATGAGCACGACCACGATCATGACCACGACCACGATCACGGGCACGGGCACGAGGATGACCACGCTCATGGCGAGGATGAGCATAACGTCCGTATCGACCTCAAGCAGGTGCGGGTCGATCTGAAGGGTGGTTATCATTTCGACAGCGGCTTTATCGAGGAGGCAAAGCTGCGCTTCGGCTGGGCCGATTACCGCCACTTCGAGATCGAGGGCGACGAGATCGGCACGCGCTTCGATGTGCGCGGCTATGAGGGGCGGCTGGAGCTGGTGCAGCGCCAGCGCGGCAACTGGCGCGGCGCGTTCGGCGTGCAGGGCATGAACCGCAAGTTCGAGGCAACGGGCGCGGAGGCGTATCTGCCCGAAAACAAGACGCGGCAGCTTGGCATGTTCAC
>JAEZBH010000172.1 GCA_023427285.1 Pseudomonadota bacterium | reverse complement strand
CCGTCAGCCACGACAGGCGAATGGGCTTCTTTCCGAAGTGGCCCATGTCCGTATAGAGCCCCACGGCACCCGTGACGGCCAGCACCACCGAGCCCAGCGCAAGGAACGCCTTCCAGCCGTCGATGATGAAGAACTGGATTGCGTACCACGGGTTCAGAGCCAGCAGCACCTGCGGGGCCTGAATGATGTTGATGAGGCCAAGCACGGCCAGCACGGTGAAATAGACCACCATGATCGGCCCGAACAGCGCGCCCACGCGCGCCGTGCCGCGCCGCTGGATCATGAAAATGCCCACCAGCAGCACCACGGCCAGCGGCACCACCAGCACCCGGAAACCCGGATTGATGACCGTCAGGCCCTCCACCGCAGAGAGAACGGAGATGGCGGGCGTAATCATGCTGTCGCCATAGAACAGCGCCGTTGCGAACACGCCCAGCAGCACGATGCTCGTGGTCCAGCGCGCGCCGGAGACCTTGTTGGAAATGAGCGCCAGCAGCGCGAGCGAGCCGCCCTCGCCCTTGTTGTCCGCCCGCATGGTGAAGACGACGTACTTGATCGTCACCACCAGAACCATCGACCAGAAAATGAGAGAGAGCACACCGAAGATGTGCATCTGATCCATGGCAAGCGGGTGGTGGCCGGCAAAGGCCTCGCGCATGGCGTAAAGCGGGCTGGTGCCGATGTCGCCGTAAACAATGCCCATGGCGCCAACCATGAGCTTGGCGAGCGACCCCTGAGGCTGGTGGGGGTTCACATCAGAGGCGGCCATAACTGCACCCTAGCTAACTCTCTAACTGACAGAGGGAACGCTCCGTACCTGCCTGTGTCACAACCGGACCGGCAGGCCGCACGCGCCAGGGCGCCAGAGCATCAAGCCCAATCAGAATTCGTGATTGATCGCCAACCTTCGCTGCAGCGCACAACATTTCGTGCCGTCGCGGTAGCACAAGGTCAGAGGTGGAACAAGCCGTCGCAATGGCAAGCCGATCCGGCGCGGGGGCCTTCCTTCCGGAAATGACGCACAGGCGAAATTTTCCTTCAGAAAATATTGGACAAGAGCCTTATTGCGCAGTTCTACACGGAGCCACGGAGATATAAATTTACAAGTGCAGTTACGGAGATGCCGCATGCGGGTTGGAGTCCCCAAGGAAATCAAGGTCCACGAGTACCGGGTCGGCCTGACGCCGCCGTCCGTGGCGGACATGGTGGCCGCCGGTCATCAGGTCTATGTGGAAACCGGAGCCGGTGCGGGCATCGACTTCACCGATGAGGAATACATCCGCGCCGGCGCTACCGTGGTGGCAACCGCAGAGGAAGTCTACGCTTTGGCGGACCTCATCGTGAAGGTGAAGGAGCCCCAGCTGCACGAGTGCGCCTGGCTGCGCCCCGAGCAGACGCTCTTCACCTATCTGCATCTGGCCGCCGACAAGCCGCAGGCCGAGGCGCTGATGAAGTCCGGCGCGACCTGCATCGCCTACGAAACCGTAAGCGACCGCAATGGCCGCCTGCCCCTGCTGCGCCCCATGTCGGAAGTGGCGGGCCGCATGGCCGTGCAGGTGGGCGCGCATTACCTTGAGAAGGAACAGGGCGGACGCGGCATCCTGCTCGGCGGCGTGCCGGGCGTGGCTCCGGCCAAGGTCGCCGTGCTGGGCGCTGGCGTCTCCGGCTTCAACGCCGCGCTCATCGCCGCCGGCATGCGGGCGGACGTGACCATCTTCGACATCTCGCTGGATCGCCTCGCCGAACTCGACTCCTACTTCGGCGGACAGGTCAAGACCGCCTACGCCAGCCGCTCCGCCATTGCCGAGGCCGTCGCCGAAGCTCACGTCGTCATCGGCGCGGTGCTGGTGCCGGGAGCCGCCGCGCCCAAGATCGTCAGCCGCGAGATGATTCGCTCCATGAAGCGCGGCTCGGTCGTCGTTGACATCGCCATCGATCAGGGCGGCTGCTTCGAGACCTCTGAGGCGACCACCCACGCCGACCCGGTCTATACCGTCGATGGCGTCATTCACTACTGCGTCGGCAACATGCCGGGCGCGGTTGCCCGCACCTCCACCATGGCGCTCAACTCCGCTACCCTGCCGTTCGCGCTGCAACTGGCCAACAAGGGCATCATCGAGGCCCTGCGCGCCAACCCGTACCTCGCCGATGGCCTGAACGTTGCCGAAGGCCACATTGCCTACGAAGCCGTGGCCAAGGATCTCGACCTCGCCTACCGCCGCCCGGCCTGGCTGGATTGAGTTCATCTAATCTTTTGAGAATTCTCTGATTGCAGGAGGGGCCCGTGCGCGAAGGCGCACAAGCAGTCAATCGCCCCTCCTGCACTTCCAATCGTTTTTGGGGCCGCGCTCAGCATTACACGCACGGCCAATCCATAAAACGAAAAGGCCGCGCCCTTGCATAAGGACACGGCTGTTGAAACCAGTGGGGGGAGTCGGAGTGACAGCCCCCGACCAAAAAACCTTATCAGACCAGTACGTTGAGCATCTGGCCCTTGGCGATGAAGCGCGGGCGCTCGCCATTCGG
>JAEZBH010000133.1 GCA_023427285.1 Pseudomonadota bacterium | reverse complement strand
CGCGGGTTGTCGATGGTGCGGGTCGCCATGATGCCCGGAATGGCGCAGGCGAAAGACGACAGCAGCGGAATGAACGCGCGACCGTTCAGCCCGACCTTGGCCATCAGCCGGTCCATCATGAACGCAGCGCGGGTCATGTAGCCCGACTGCTCCAGCAGGATGATGAAGAAGAACAGAATCAGGATCTGCGGCAGGAACACGATCACGCTGCCGACGCCGTTGATGATGCCGTCGTTGATGAGCGACAGCAGCAGCCCGTCCGGCAGCACGCTTGCGGTCCACGCGGCCAGAGCGGCAAAGCCGTCCTCGATCCACGTCATCGGCGCTTCGGCCCAGGCGAAAACCGCCTGGAACATGAAGAACAGAATGGTCGCCAGAATGATCGGCCCGGCCACCGGATGCAGCACGGCCTTATCAATAGAGCGGGTGATCTTGCGGCCCTGGCCTTCAGACACCAGCACCTGCCCTGCAATGGCCCGCGCCTGCGCGTTCAGCGCCCGCACGTCGGCCTTGCCAGCCTCGGGGGCGGATGCCGCTGCCGCATCGATCAGGCCGGGCAGCTCGGCCAGCAGCGCCTCAAGGCCGCGACGACGCACCGCAACGGTCGTCACCACCGGAACGCCCAGCAATTCCTGAAGCCGTGCGGCATCGATCCTGATGCCGTCGCGCTCCGCCAGGTCGATCATGTTGAGCGCCACCACCATCGGCAGACCCAGCTGCTTCAGCTCAAGCGCGAAACGCAGGTGATTGCGCAGGTTGGTTGCATCCACCACGCACACCATGGCGGACGGACGGCCCTCGCCTTCCTGCGTGCCCAGCAGCACGCGGCGGGTCACTTCCTCGTCCGGACTGCGCGGATTGAGACTGTACGCACCCGGCAGGTCCACCAGATCAACGGTGCGGCCATCGCTCAGCGTCAGGCGGGCGGCCTTGCGCTCAACGGTGACGCCCGGATAGTTGCCCACCTTCTGGCGCGCACCGGTCAGGGCATTGAACAGGGAGGTCTTGCCGGCGTTCGGGTTTCCGACAACGGCAACAGTTGCTGTCAGGCTGGCCACGCTCATTCCGCAGCCTCCTTAACGCGCTCTGCCACCGGCACCACCGTCACCAGCGCGGCCGCGCTCCGGCGGATGGCCACAACCATGCCGCCCACCTGCACCGCAATCGGATCGCCGCTGATGGGCGCATGATGCAGGATTTCCACCTCAACGCCTTCGTCGAAACCCATTTCGTACAAACGCAGGTTCAGATCAGAGTCGCTTGCGTCCGCGCCAATCTCAACAATACGTGCGGCCCCTCCCGGAGAAAGCGCGCCAAGTGTTACCGGATCGGACATTTAATTAGTTTCCCCGCCGAAATACGCATTTGAGAAGCACTATCAGATTGAAACTAGACCGTCGAGTCCCGGCGAGTCGCAGCACGCCGCCACCCTGCAACGGTTCATGCCGGTTGCAGGGCGCGGGCCAGACTTGGTTCAGGTAAAAGAATTAAGCTGCCGGGTAGCGCAAACGGCCCAGGAAGCGGCTGAGACTCGGGCGGTTGGCAGAGATTTTCTGCACCCGCGCCTTGGTCTTCTCGAACCGCATGACGGACTCGATCCGCCGATCGAGGAAACCCCAGGTCTCGCTCAGCGCCTCGCTCTCGTCATCCAGCCACACCAGAAGAGTGGAGGAATAGACCCCGGCCAGCGTCGCGCGCTTTGTGTAATAGTTATAGTCGGTCGCCGTATCGCCGGCGGCCCGCCACATCTCGTCCACCGAGCGCCACAGGATTCGGGTTCCGCGCGCAGCATTCTGCGGCAGGGCGAGAATCGAGATCGCCCGCCGGATGGCTTCCCGATGCGGGGCAGAAACTTCCAGCCGCGTGCGCACGGCCGTGCGGATACGCTCGCGAATCTTCATGGAGGGCAGGTCCAGCGCCGCCAGCTGCTCTGACATCTGCGCGTCCACGCGGGCAATGAAGGCATCCACCATATCGACGGCCCCGCCCGGAAACACCAGTTCCGCCCGGTTTTCAGGGATTCCGAGGTCTTCTGCGGCGCGGGCGAGAGCCGCCTGCGTCCAGCCATCGAAGGGAACGTGGTTGAGCAGCGCGTCCACCAGCACCGGGCGCAATTCATCCAGTGTCAGGTCGCTGATGGCCAGTTCATCGGTAAATTCGGTCATGATGACACTATATCCCGAAACTTCAGGAGCACGGAAAGCATTATTGCATCGATTCCGCTCTTCACAGCGCTTGTGGGTTCTGATAGGGAGGCCCCTCGCGCCGAAGGCTTATGTCTCCGGTGAACAGGATCGGATTGGAGAGAGACTGCCCTCTATGCAGATTATCGTTCGCGACAATAACGTCGACCAGGCCCTGCGCGCTCTCAAGAAGAAGCTGCAGCGCGAAGGTGTGTACCGTGAAATGAAGCTTCGCCGTCACTACGAGAAGCCGTCGGAGAAGCGTGCTCGCGAACGTGCTGCAGCTGTCCGCCGCGCCCGCAAGCTGGAGCGCAAGCGCCAGGAACGCGACGGAATTGCCCGGTAAGCGTTCTTCGCTGAACGGCTGAGCCGCCCTCAGGGGCGGCTTTCGTTTATTCGGCACTATAGATTTCAGGCTCTTGCAGCCTTATGGAGTGGGAAACATGGCGCGTTTTGCCATCGCTCTGGGCATTCTTGTTGCCGGCGCTATCGCCGTGTCGCAGGTCAGCCTGCCTGAAAGCCTGAAGGCGCAGGCCGTTGGAAGCGAGTTGCTCGTCTCCAACGCCAAGAAGGAAGGCGTGGTCATCCTGCCCTCCGGCCTTCAGATCGAAACCATCCGCGAGGGTCAGATTTCGGAGAAGCCCGGCCCTGAGGATGTGGTGATGGTTCACTATCGCGGCACGCTGGCGGACGGCACTCCGTTCGACTCGAGCTACGAGCGTGGCGAGCCTGCGATTTTCCCGCTTCAGGGCGTGATTCCGGGCTGGAGCGAAGGTTTGCAGCACATGCAGCCGGGCGGCCAGTACCGCATCGTCATCCCGGCCAACCTCGGCTACGGCCCGCAAGGCGTACCGGGCGCAATTCCGCCCAACGCCGTGCTGGTGTTCGACGTCGAACTGCTGGCGTTCCAGCGCGCCTCTGACGGCGCGATGTTCCCGCCTCAGGGTCCGGCTGGCGGCCCCGTACCGGCACCGACACCGGAGCCGCAGCAGTAATCCGCAAGGACCCTGCTGACAGAAATCAGGAGCGGAGAGGCAACTCTTCCGCTCCTTTTCTTTTGGGGCCTACCCCTTCTGCCCCGACAACACGGCGGGAATCAGCAGCGTCAGCCAGCCGACAATGGTGAACGAGCCGCCCAGCGGAGCCACGCCAGCCGGCAGCGCCACGCCTGCCAGCACGCGCAGGGCGATGGACAATGCAAACAGGGCCACGCCCAGCGCGATCAGCGCCGCAGGCAGCCGAAGCAGCCGCCCCAGCCGCGCCTCGCAGTGCGTTGAAATCAGCGCCAGCCCCGCCACAACGCCCGCATGGACCATCAGCAGCGTCGCCGCACTGCCCAGCGCTTCAGAGGGAACCGCATGGGCGCTCACCGCAGCAAACGCCACGCCTGCCGCGCCTTCAATCGCCCCCACGGCCACCAGAAGGCGCGAAAGTCCGGCAAGTCCTTGTTTTGCCTCAGGCAAGGCTCCCGCCATTACACATCTCCCATTGAAATCCGGATTGCCGCCCCAACATAACGCCTGGCACCGCTCATGACGTCCCCCTGCGGCATTGCTGCACTTCCAACGGAAAAAGCGCACCGCCAAGCCCCGGCCGGACTGGAAATCATACCGTGGGACTTTTAAGGTGCGCCACCCACAGGCGGAAAATATTCAGCCAGAGAAAGGACGCGGCATGACTGGGACATTCAGCACCCCGCGCACGGCACCGCGTCCCAAGCCGCAGCAACTGGAGCACATTCCCCACCACCCCGGCCTGACCGGCCACCCGTTTCAGTGAGATCAATTTAGCGATGTTCAAGCGCCTTGCCGCCGGTTTGGCGGCGCTTCCCCGCCTTCCCCGTTACCTGCTCGTCGGACATGTCGGCTTCCAGCTCGACGCCATCGTCACGCTGCTGCTGTCCGGCGAGGGCGGCATTGATCCGCGCGTTTCGCGCATCCCGGCATTTCTGGTCGCCAGCATCGCCACCTACATGCTGAACCGATACTGGACCTTTGGCGTCTCGCGCGCGGAGGGCAAGTTCTTCCGCGGCTGGATCGCATACATGATCGCCACCAGCGTCGGCGCGCTGTGCAACTACATGGCCTATGCTGCGGTCATCACCTGGTACGGCGAAGGCTTCTGGCACGTCGTGACCGGACTCATCGCCGGATCGTTCGCAGGCCTTGCCGTCAGCTATCTGGCCTCGTCAAAGTTCGTTTTTGCTTCTGCTAAAAGCAGCTGAGACCTGAGACACACCAGCAGGGGGCACCACCCCCTGCCCGCCTCTCCCGCCGTAGCAGGCTGAGATCAGAACGCCTCGCCCAAGCGATCCTGCAACGCCCGTGCGCCGCCTGAGCCATGATGGGCAAGGCTGGCCTCAATGCGCAAGACGCGCTCGTAAAGATCAACGCTGCGGCGAACCAGCGCCCGGGCCTGCGCCGGCAACTGGGTCAGGCGCGGCTCCCTCACCTCGTCCGAGGCCTCGACGAAGCCGAGCCGCCGCTCCGGCACGCTTGCTTCCTCCGGCGTCATCTCGCCGGCAGCCACGGCCTTGCCGACCATCAGCCATGAGATCACATGCATCAGGCGCGTCGTCACCTTCAGCGACTCGCAACTGAACAGAACGCGCTCCATCGGCTCCAGATCGAGCCGATCGTCCTGTCCGGCCTGGGAGAAATACCCCCGCGCCTCGTCCGCAAGCCCAAGGGCCTCGGCATAAAGGGGGTCGATCAGCGCTTGCGTCAGCACGGCTTGGGAAGATGTCTCTGTCATCCGGGCACTAAAGCGCGGAACCGGCGTCGGGACAAGCATGAGGCTTTAAAAACCTCAGCATAAAGTCACCCACATGAAGTGACTGGCCTCTCCTCCCTGCCGCGCTGCTCTACGACCTCAAGGCAGGTTTCACCGGTATAGTCTTTAGGCTATATTCTCGAAGCCCGAGAGAAGAGTTGCAGCTCATCCCTCGGGAGTTCGAGTTAGAACATGATCCTGAAGAACATTCTGATCACCTTCCACTCGAACCGGCCTGCCACTCGAACCGGATCGAGAGTCTCATCCTCTCACCTCCTTTCGAGAAAAATGTCGGCGGGCCGCTCCCGCTGACATCTCGTTTATACGCCCTCCAATTCTCAGACTTAAGGCGCGCATGGTCGATATTCGACCATAAGACACTGTATTAATTGAGCTTTATTTCAATACCCATGCCTGACAGAGAGCATCTGCCACACGCCGGTACATCCTTGAGCGAAACGCAACGCCACCCTCTTGAAACCCCAGATGCGAATACCCAAGTTTCTTTTAGCAGGGCGCTGAAGGTTCGGGTCCTGCAACAGAAGATGTCCGGCCAGTTGGCGGACTATTACGGGCCATTGCTCAAAAGGAGAATAGGTCATGCGTGCTTTCGATTTTTCCCCTCTGCTTCGTTCTTCCATTGGTTTTGAGAATCTGAACCGGCTTGTCGACTTTGCATCTCGGCTCGACAACGCGGATATTTCCTATCCGCCCTACAATATTGAGAAGCTGAGCGAGGACGGCTACCGCGTCTCGCTGGCCATCGCCGGCTTCGGCACCGACGAACTCGACATCACGGTTCATGAGAACACCCTCATCGTCAGCGGCAAGGCGCGCGATGACCAGGCCGAGCGGGAGCGCAGCTTCCTGCATCGCGGCATCGCCAAGCGAGCGTTCGAGCGCCGCTTCCAGCTGGCCGATACGGTGAAGGTGACCGGCGCGTCCTATGCAGACGGCCTTCTGAATATCGATCTCGTTCGCGAGGTGCCTGAGCACAAGCGCCCCCGCAAGATCGAGATCGCAACCGGCCCGCAGGCGGAGGTCCTCCCGCCCGTGGTCGAGGGTCAGCGGCTCGCCGCTGAATAAGCGCGGCTTCTCCTCTCCCTGATCCCTGCCCCCGAACGGGCCCGGCTGCACGCCGGGCCCGTGCTGTTTTATCTGCCCGGAATTCAGCGCCCTAAACGGATCAGGCCCGCAATAACGTCGGGCCTGATCACCACTCTGGCTGCTGCAAGGGGTTGTGCGTCAGGACGGAAAGCTATGACATTTTCCGTTCTGACGAGATAACGCGGAACCGCGGCAGTTGCGCCTTCGGTTCGTCTCACGCCGGAGCCAGTTCAACGGCGTTGCCGTTGCCGCAACAGCAGGACACTCTGCCGCCTGAGCCGGTCAGATCATGCGGGTTCATCCACCGTGATGACGCCGCGCCGGATCTGGTCCAGCTCGATGGATTCGAACAGGGCGCGGAAATTGCCTTCGCCGAAGCCCTCGTTGCCCTTGCGCTGAATGATCTCGAAGAAGATCGGGCCGATTTGGTCCTCCGTGAAGATCTGCAACAGCAGGCCGCCACCGGGCGCGCCGTCCAGAAGAATCCGGTTCTTCGCCAGGCGCGCCGCATCTTCGCCGTGCCCCGGCAGGCGCCGGTCCAGCAGTTCATAGTAAGTGTCGGGCGTGTCGAGAAAGCGCATCCCGGCGGCGCGCAGCGCCTCGACCGTGGCGTGGATATCGTCCGTGCCCAGGGCAATATGCTGGATGCCCTCGCCACGATAGAGGTCCAGATACTCCTGAATCTGGCCCTTCTCTTCGGTGCCTTCCTCGTTGATGGGAATGCGAATGTTGCCGCAAGGTGACGTCATCGCCTTGGACTTCACCCCTGTTACCTTTCCTTCGATATCGAAGT
>JAEZBH010000082.1 GCA_023427285.1 Pseudomonadota bacterium | reverse complement strand
GTCCAGGCGGGCGCGTGAGCTGAATTGGCTTTATTACAGGGCCACGCCCGTCATCACACGTACGGCCCTTTGAAAAAAGGGAGGTGCAGGAGGGTTACAGACCCTCCTGCAAACTGGAAAGAAGCCGCCTTACACGCAGGCCGGAAACGCTCCGGCCTTGGCCAGCATGGAGGCGGCGGGCTTGCCGCGCACGCCCTCGAACCACAGGGCGGTGGTAATGGTTGCCTCAAGGTCAACGCCGGTCGCAACGCCGGAGCGGTGCAGCAGATACAGCAGATCCTCGGTTGCGATGTTGCCGGTGGCGCGGGGCGCGAACGGGCAGCCGCCAAGGCCGCCGACGCTGCTGTCCAGCACTTCGGCTCCCGCTTCATAGGCCGCCCAGGCGTTGGCGATGCCGGTGTTGCGGGTGTTGTGGAAGTGGGCGCGCAGGCGAATGCTGGCAGGCAGCAGCTCGCGCGCCCGGCCGAACAGGTCGCTCACCTGGCTTGGCACGCCCGCGCCGATGGTGTCGGCCAGCGCGATCTCCTCCGGCTCGGCTTCGGCGAGGCGCTGCACGATATCGAGAATGCGGGCCTCAGGCACATCGCCCTCGAACGGGCAGCCGAACGCCGTTGATACGGTTACCTGCGGCACCAGGCCTTCCCGGCGGGCCAGCCGCAGCATTTCCTGACTTTCCCGAATGCCGTCCTCAATCGTCTGGCCCTGATTGCGCTGGCCGAAGCTGTCGCTGCCAACGGCCACGCATCCGGCTTCATCAACGCCGCGCCGGTTGCCCTCGCGGGTGGCAAGGGCGCGCAAAAGCCCGCGCTTGTTGAGCACGAGGCCGATGTAGCTGACGTCCGCCCGGTCGGGCAGGCTTGCAACCACCGCCTCGGCATCGGCCATCTGCGGCACCAGCTTGGGGTGGACGAAGCTGGCCACTTCCAGACGGCGCGCGCCCGCATCCATCATGCGGGTGAGCAGTTCCACCTTTGCCTCGGTGGAAATCACCTCGGGCTCGTTCTGAAGGCCGTCGCGTGCGCCAACCTCAACGATGGTAACCGTTTTTGTCTGCAATCCAGCCATATTCCCGAAACCAGCCTTTTTATGCCCGAACCTAGCTCTTTTGCAGGTCCGCCCTTCCCGTTTGTGCCTGTTATAACGGGCGGGGAAAGCCGCAGAACAGAAAATGCGACCCGGCATCGCGAAGCGGGCGGCTATCACGCTGGCGATGCTGTCATGAGAGAGGGAGGGGTTATGTCTGAGGGAAGCCTGAAGGTCATCGCCATGCTGCGCAAGCGGGCGGACATCTCGCGCGAGGCGTTCATTCGCTACTACAATGAGAACCACGCGCCGCTCATCCTGTCGCTGATGCCGGGCATCGTGGAATACCGGCGCAACTTCACCGTGTTCGATGGCGCGTATGTGAACGCGGGTGCTGCTCCCTTCGATTTTGATGTGCTGACCGAAATTCGCTTCCGCGACCGCGCCGCTTACGATGCCGCCATGGTTGTGGCGGCTGACCCGGCCGTGGCGCAGCGCATTGCAGATGACGAGGAGAATTTCCTCGATCGCGCGGGCACCCGCATGTTCGTGGTCGAGGAGACCTCAAGCCGGATTGGCTGAGCCGTTGGTTGTGTCGAGGGGAGGCGGAGAAATGGTGGAGAAGCTGGCGACGGTTCTGCCGGTGGACGATATGGCGGCGGGCGTTGCCGCATGGTCGGCGCTGCTGGGCGTTGCGTCGACGTTCGTTGATGGCGACCGCTGGGCGCAGTTCGACGTGGCAGGCAGCCGCCTTGCGCTGGCGGGGGTGGATCGCGCCTCGGATGCCGCAGGCGTGATGATAAAGGTCGCTGATCTGGGCGGCATGCATGTGCGGCTGGCAGAGGCGGGGTTTGCACCGCAGCCCATCGAGACCGGCCCGCATGAGCGCCGCTTTGCCGTCACCATGCCCGGCGGCTGGGCCGCAACGCTGTATCAGCCCTTGTAATCCAGAGGCTAATCTGGAGGCCGCAACGAAAAACGGCACCTGCGCCGGGGCGCGGGTGCCGTTGTCGTTTGAGCATCAAGCGCTGTTCGGTCGAACAGGCTCGAACGTCCTGAATCAGTCGAACAGGCTCGACACCGAGGTTTCCTCGGCAATGCGATGCACGGCCTCGGCCAGCAGCGGGGCAACGGTCAGGCGGCGGATGCGCTCAGAAACGCGCACGGCCTCGGTTGCCAGAATGCTGTCGGTGATGACCAGCTCGGAGAGCTGCGATGCGCCGACGCGGGCAACCGCGCCGCCCGACAGAACGCCGTGGCTGACGTATGCCACAACTTCCTTCGCGCCCTTGGCTTTGAGGGCAGCGGCAGCGTTGCACAGGGTTCCGGCGGAATCGACGATGTCATCGATGAGGATGCAGAAGCGGTCCTGCACGTCGCCGATGATGTTCATGACTTCCGACTCGCCCGGACGCTCGCGGCGCTTGTCGACGATGGCGAGCGGGGCGTTGTTCAGGCGCTTGGCCAGCGCACGGGCGCGCACCACGCCGCCCACGTCCGGCGACACGACCGTCAGGTTTTCCTTGCCGAAACGCTGGGTGATGTCGGCAGACATGACCGGCGCGCCGAACAGGTTGTCGGTCGGAATGTCGAAGAAGCCCTGAATCTGACCGGCGTGCAGGTCGATGGTCAGCACGCGGTTGGCACCGGCGGTGGTGATGAGGTTCGCCACCAGCTTGGCCGAAATCGGGGTGCGCGGGCCGGGCTTGCGGTCCTGGCGGGCGTAACCGAAGTAGGGGATCACGGCGGTGATGCGGCGGGCAGAGGCGCGGCGCAGCGCATCGATGGTGATCAGCAGCTCCATCAGGTTGTCGTTGGCCGGAGCCGAGGTCGACTGGATGACGAAGCAGTCTTCACCACGCACGTTCTCGTGGATTTCGACGAACACTTCCTCATCGCCGAAGCGACGGATGGTCGCCTTGGTCAGCGGCATGTTGAGATACGCGGCGACGGCTTCGGCCAGCGGCGGATTGGAATTACCTGCGACAAGCTTCATGGGAGCCCTCTGGAGGGAAAACATGGGAATCGGGTCGCTCTTAACGCCGCGAAGCGGTGGTGGCAATCCACGGCACAGCTAAATCGGGCCGTTTATCCACTTCTTCACGGCGTCAACAGGCGGAACACACTGCAATCCCGGTGGATGCAGGCTGTCCGCAATTATCCAGGGAGCCGGGCCGCGCGCGCCAATGGTCCGGCGAAAAAAAGCGCGGCGAATCGGATTTTGAGGCGGGTGCGCAGGGCGGGCAGCGCATGGCCCGCTGCCGGACAGAACTGAAAGTAATCAAAAAGGCCTAATATTAAAGTAGACACCCTAAAAGTTGTGTTGCTACTTTCTATCGATCGCGAGGGGCGCGTTATTGGGGTCGGGGGGCCACGATGAATTCTACGAAGCTTGTCCTGGTAGGTGTTGCGGCGGTCGGGCTGGGGGCCTGCACGTCAACGAAGCAAATGGCCGATGTCGGCTTTGTGCCGCCCGAGGGGCAATATCGCCTGCTGGTCATGCGGCCGGACGTATCGGTTGGCCTCTTGACGGCGGGCGGTGCGGTTGAGCCGCGCGAGGACTGGACCGAGCAGGCCCGCGCCAATCTTGTGGCGGCGCTGGCGCGCCAGCAGGCAGGCCGGGGCGGCATGGTGACAGTTGCCGCCACGCGCGAGGAAGCCGGGGCCGATCCGGCGCTGGTTGCAGACCTTGAGCGGCTGCACAAGGCGGTTGGCGCATCCATCGCGCTGCACAAGTATCTGGGGCAGACCCTGCCGACGAAGAAGGACCGGTTCGACTGGACGCTCGGCCAGCAGGCGGTCGCCTTCGGTCAGGCGAGCGGGTATGACTATGCCTTGTTCCTGAACGCGAAAGACAGCTTCTCCAGCAGTGGCCGGGTGGCTTTGCAGGTTGTCAGCTCTCTTGGCTGCATAGTCGGGGTGTGCATCATGCCCTCCGGCGGTCAGCAGTCGGCCTTTAGCTCGCTTGTTGATCTGAAAACCGGGCAGGTCGTGTGGTTCAACGTGCTGTCGTCTTCCACCGGAGATATTCGGAAGCCGGAGGGCGCAGAGGCGATGGTGAACAGCTTGCTGGGCAAGATGAAGCCGGGCGAGACCGCACGCAGCACCGCAAAGCTGAATGGCGACAAGAAAGCATAGGCGAGCGGCATGAGCGGCATCTCACGTCGTCGCCTTCTGGCAGCGGGTCTATGCGGCTGTACGCTGTGCTGGGGCGGGCAGACTTTGGCGCGCGCGGTGCCGGGCACGGCACCCGCTGCGCTCACGCCGCTGGTCGGGCCGGGCTATCAGCCGGTGGACGCGGACGAGAAGGGCATGTGGCATCTGTTCGAGCGGTTGGAGGAGGAAATCTCATCCTCCAACCTGCAAATGAAGATGCCGGGGTTGCAGGCCTACACGCAGGAGGTGGTGGAGCGCCTGCTGGGCGAACAGGCGCGGGATCTGCGCATCTATCTGCTTCATGAACCCAACTTCAACGCGGCGATGGCTCCCAACGGCATGATGCTGCTGAACAGCGGCTTCTTTGCCCGCGTGCGCAATGAGGCCCAGTTTGCCGCCGTGCTGGGCCATGAGGCGGGGCACTTTGCGCGCCGCCATTCGGTGAGCGGCTGGCGGGACCGGAAGGCCAAGACCGGGTTCATGGCGTTCGTCTCGGCGGGCACTGCCGTTGTTGCGGGTGCAACGGCGGCTTCGGGCGGCAATCCGTACAGTTGGGTCGATCTGGCCAATTCCATCAACTCCATGCTGGTGCTGTCCATCTTCTCGTTCAGCCGGGGGCAGGAGAGCGAGGCGGACATGTACGGCCTTAAGCTGCTGGCCGACGCGGGCTACGCGCCGAATGCGGCGGGGCAGGTGTGGCGGCAACTGATCGAGGAGCGCAAGGCGTCGGCTGCGGAGCGCGGCAAGCGCTACCGGGACCCTGCCCGCTCATCGATGTCCACGCACCCGCCGAGCGATGAGCGGATGATGTCGCTGGAGGCGGCGGCTGAGACCTTGCGCGTCGCTGCGGAAGGCTATGGCGACGGGCTGGAGCGCTGGCGGAGGGAAATCGCGCCCTACCGTTCGGCTTTGCTGGAAGAGCAGGTGAAGCTGAACGATCCGGGGGCCAGCCTTTACCTGATCCGCTCGCTGGCGCAGGACGGCTGGTCCGGGGCGCTGCACTATTTCGAGGGGGAGGTGTACCGCCTGCGGGACGCGCCGGGCGATGCGGCGCTGGCCGCCAAGGCCTACACCGCCGCCGTCGAGTTCGAGGATGCGCCGCCAGAGGCTTGGCGCGCCCACGGCTACGCCCAGTTGAAGGCCGGGCAGGGGGAGGACGGGCGCAGGGCGCTGGCCCGTTACCTTGATCTGCGCCCGGAGGCGAAGGACGCCGCGATGGTTCGCTTCGCAATGGCGCAATAGGACGGGGGCCTGCTGGAAAGCGGCATCAGACTTTTTGGGGGGATAGAGTGATGAAGCTGTTTCGTATCATTTCCGTGGCAGCCGTAATCGGCCTGGCAGGCTGCGCGCCGACCTACACGCTGGTCTCGCCCGCGCCGGCCAATATGGCTCCGATCAGCACGGCCAAGGGCACCATCAAGGTGAAGCCCACCATGGCATGGAACAAGATTCCCAAGGGCGTTTACGACGTGAAATGGGAGGAGAACTGGACCCGCAACGGCCCGCTGCTGGACGGCATCAGTTTCCTTGGCGGCCTGCCGGATGGCGAGGCAATCGCCAAGCAGCGCAAGAAGGACGACCAGAAGGTGCCGGTGTTCCGCGCCACCATGTCGCCGCAGGATCTGGTCTCGATGATCGAGAGCTATTACCGCATCAAGGCCGGAGCTTCGATCTTCGAGACAACCGGCGTTTCGCCCGCCACGTTCCTCGGTCAGCAGGGCCTGCAATTCGATTACACCTACGTTGGCGCAGATGAGGTGCAGCGCAAGGGCCGCAGCCTTGTCGCCATCATCTCGGGCAAGCTCTACCTGATGGCGCTGGACGGCACCGCCAGCCACTATTTCGACACCGCCCTGCCGGAGTTCGAGGCCATGGCCGCAAGCGCGACACTGGGGTGAGGGTGTTGTTTTTTTTGAAGGGTTGATGTG
>JAEZBH010000050.1 GCA_023427285.1 Pseudomonadota bacterium | reverse complement strand
AGGTACAGGAGGGTTATAGACCCTCCTGTGAAACTTTCTCATGCCTCTGTTGCCGCAGCGGGGGCAGGGGCTGGACGGGCGGCTGCGGGCTACCGATATAGCGGGGATGACGCGGTATCCGGTTTTTCACCATCCTGACTATGTTGCGCCGTTGCCCACGGGCCATCGGTTTCCGATGTCGAAGTACGAGGCGGTGATCGGCGAGTTGAAGCAGCAGGGCAGCGATAGCTTTGCGGTGTTCCGCAGCGCGGGCGAGGTGGCAGAGGCGGCCATGCGCGGCGCGCATGAGGCCGGGTATGTGGAGCAGCTTCTGGCGCTGTCGGTGGAGGCGGGGATCGAGCGGCGCATCGGCTTTCCGGTGACGGAGCAGGTGCTGCGCCGTGCGCGTCATGCCTCTGGCGGAACGCTGGGTGCGGCGCGCGCGGCGCTGGAGGTGGGCGCGGCATCGAACACAGCAGGGGGAAGCCACCACGCGCACCCCGGCTTCGGCGCAGGCTATTGTGTGCTGAACGATGTGGGCATCGCGGCGCGGCAGTTGTTGGCCGAAGGCGCGGTTGAGCGCATTCTGGTGGTCGATCTGGACGTGCATCAGGGCGACGGCACGGCGGTAATGTTCGAGGAAGAGCCAAGGGTCTTCACCTTCTCCATGCACTGCGAGGCGAATTTCCCGGTGCGCAAGGCGCGCAGCGACCTTGATATCGGGCTGGAGGTGGGGGCGAATGACGCCACCTACCTGAAGCTGCTGGAGGAAAACCTTCCGCATATTCTGATGCTGCACCGCCCCCAACTTGTGTTCTATAATGCCGGCGTTGACGTGCATGCAGAGGACCGGCTGGGTCGCCTCGGTTTAACCGACGAGGGACTGGCGGCCCGCGACAGGTTTGTTGCGCGAGAGTGCCTCGGTCGTGGAGTTCCGTTCGTCACCGTGATGGGCGGCGGCTACGGGGCTGACGTAAGCGTGATTGCCCGGCGGCATGCCCGAACCATCGCCATTGCCGCCGAAACCTGGAAACAGATGACGTAATCCGCCGGATATCGCGGGCGAACCGCGTTCTGATTTGAGTGCCGCGATGCTGGCCTGAATGCACCGCCCCAAATGCCAAGGGGCGCGGGGCGGATGAGGCGCATATGGCAACAGCATTTGAAGACGTGGCGTCAGACAGGCAGGCTGGGAAAGAGATGATTCCCGAGACTGTCGTGGTGCGCTTCGCCGGAGATTCGGGCGATGGCATGCAGCTGACCGGCGGGCAGTTCACCCTGTCCACCGCGCTCAGCGGCAACGATCTGGCGACCTTCCCCGACTTTCCCGCCGAGATACGCGCGCCGACGGGCACGACGTTCGGCGTGTCGTCCTTCCAGATCAACTTCGGCTCGGCGGATATCGAGACCGCGGGCGATGCAATCGACGTGCTGGTGGCCATGAACCCGGCGGCCTTGAAGGTGGACCTGCCGGGGGTGCGGCGCGGCGGAACCCTTATTCTCGACATTGGCGAGTTCACGGCGCGCAACCTTGCCAAGGCGGGTTATGCCGCCAACCCGATAGAAAACGGCACCCTCGACGACTATCAGGTGCTGGCGTTCAACATCAGCCAGATGACGCTGGATGCGGTGAAGCCTTTCGGTCTTGGCAACAAGGAGGCGCTGCGCTGCAAGAACATGTGGACGCTGGGGCTGATGCTCTGGATGTTCGATCGCGACCGCCAGCCGCTGGAGGACTGGCTGAAGGCCAAGTTCGCCAAGAACCCGGTGCTGGCTGAGGCCAACATCGCCGCGCTGAACGCAGGCCATGCTTTCGGCGAGACAGCGGAGCTGGGCCACAACCTGCATCGTCGGCATCTGGCGCCGATGAAATCCGCGCCTGGGCTGTACCGCACGGTAACAGGTGCCGAGAGCCTGTCGCTGGGGCTGGTGGCCGGCGCGCAACTGGCCAGCCTGCCGCTGTTCTTCGCCAGCTACCCGATTACGCCAGCCTCTCCGCTGCTGCACCACCTGTCGCGGCTGCGGGAGTTCGGCGTCACCACCTTTCAGGCGGAGGACGAGATTGCCGCCATCTGCTCGGCGCTGGGTGCGTCTTACGCGGGCAGCCTTGGGGTGACGTCCTCCTCCGGCCCCGGCATCGCGCTGAAGGGCGAGGCGCTGGGGCTTGCCATCATGACCGAGTTGCCGCTGGTTGTGGTCAACTCCCAGCGCGGCGGCCCCTCAACCGGCCTGCCGACCAAAACCGAGCAGTCTGACCTGTACCAGGCCGTTTACGGGCGCAATGGCGATGCGCCGCTGGCGGTGCTGGCTGCGCGCTCGGCGGCGGATTGCTTCGAGACGGCAATTGAGGCGGTGCGGATTGCCACCAAATTCATGACGCCGGTGATGCTGCTGACGGATGGTTACATCGCCAACGCCGCCGAGCCGTGGCGGGTGCCGTGTTTGCAGGATCATGCGCCGTTTCCGGTGCGCTTCCACACGGAGCCGCCCGCCGAGGGGGACAAGGTGAACCCCTATGCGCGAGACCCGGAGACGCTGGGCCGGGTGTGGATCAGGCCCGGCACACCGGGGCTGGAGCATCGCATCGGCGGCATCGAGAAGTCATACGACACCGGGCACATCAGCTACGAGGCCGCCAACCACCAGAAAATGACAGACACGCGGGCGGGCAAGATCCTCGGCATTGCAGATCATGTGCCGGAGCAGACGGTGACGGAGGGCGAGCCAGCGGGCGATCTGGCAGTGGTGGGTTGGGGCTCTACCTACGGCCCGATCATTCAGGCGGTGCGGCTGGCGCGCAGCCGTGGCCTCAGCGTCAGCCATCTTCACGTGCGCCACCTGTGGCCGCTGCCGCGCAATC
>JAEZBH010000080.1 GCA_023427285.1 Pseudomonadota bacterium | reverse complement strand
GGACCCCGGCTCGCCCTTTTTGGAAGTGGCGGCGCTGGCGGCCAATGGTCTTTACGACAACGAGGCCATCGGCGCGGGCATGATCTGCGGCATTGGCCGCATTTCTGGCCGCGAGTGCATGATCGTTGCCAATGACCCGACGGTAAAGGGCGGCGCTTACTTCCCGCTGACGGTGAAGAAGCACCTGCGGGCACAGGAAATTGCACTCGAAAACGAGTTGCCGTGCGTTTACCTGGTGGACTCGGGCGGCGCGAACCTGCCGCATCAGGCCGAGGTTTTTCCTGACCGTGACCACTTTGGCCGCCTGTTTTACAATCAGGCGCAAATGTCGGCAAAGGGCATCCCGCAGATCGCCTGCGTGATGGGAAGCTGCACCGCTGGCGGCGCTTATATTCCGGCCATGTGCGATGAGACGGTGATCGTCCGCAATCAGGGCACCATTTTCCTTGCCGGGCCGCCGCTGGTGAAGGCGGCAACGGGGGAAGACATTACCGCCGAGGACCTGGGCGGCGGCGATCTGCACGGGCGCAAGTCGGGTGTCGTGGACCACGTGGCCGACAACGATGAGCACGCGCTGCTGATCGTGCGGGACATTGTGGCGACGCTCAATCGCCCCAAGCCGCAGTCGGTGGAGCTGGCAGAGCCGGTCCCGCCTGTCTTCGATCCGGAGGAACTCTACGGCATCATTCCGCAAGACGTGCGCGCGCCTTACGACGTGCATGAAGTCATCGCCCGCATTGTCGATGGCTCGGAATTTCACGAGTTCAAAAAGCTTTACGGCACCACTTTGGTGTGCGGTTTTGCCCGCATCTGGGGAATGCCGGTGGCTATTCTGGCGAACAACGGCGTGCTGTTCAGCGAAAGCGCGGTCAAGGGCGCGCATTTCATTGAACTGGCCTGTCAGCGCCGCATTCCGCTGCTATTCCTTCAGAACATCTCCGGCTTCATGGTCGGCGGCAAGTACGAGGCCGAAGGCATTGCAAAGCATGGCGCAAAGCTGGTGACGGCGGTGGCGACGGCGCAGGTGCCCAAAATCACGGTGCTGATTGGCGGCAGCTTTGGCGCGGGCAACTATGGCATGTGCGGCAGGGCCTATCAGCCCCGGTTCCTGTTTACCTGGCCGAACAGCCGCATCAGCGTGATGGGCGGCGAGCAGGCGGCCAGCGTGCTCGCAACCGTTCACCGCGATGCCGCGAAGTGGACACCGGAAGAGGCCGAGGCTTTCAAAGCCCCGGTGCGCGCCCGCTATGAGGCTGAGGGCAACCCTTACTTCGCCACCGCCCGCCTGTGGGATGACGGCATCATCGACCCCGCGCAAACCCGCGATGTCGTTGGCCTTGCCCTTTCCGCATCGCTGAATGCGCCCATTCCGGAACGGGCGCAATTCGGCGTTTTCAGGATGTAACCATGATCCAGTCGCTTCTCATTGCCAATCGCGGCGAAATTGCTCGCCGCATCATGCGCACCGCGCGGCGGATGGGCATTCGCACCATTGCGGTTTATTCCGAGGCGGACGCCAATATGCCTTGCGTAGCGGAAGCCGATGAGGCGGTGCTGATCGGCCCCGCCCTCTCGCGCGAGAGCTATCTGGTGGGCGAGCGCATCATTGCAGCGGCCCTTGAGACAGGGGCGCAGGCTATTCATCCCGGCTATGGTTTTCTGTCTGAAAACGCGGAGTTCGCCGAGGCTGTTGAAGCGGCGGGGCTGGTCTGGGTGGGGGCACCCGCTTCATCCATTCGCGCCATGGGCCTGAAAGATGCCGCCAAGAAGTTGATGATCGAGGCGGGTGTGCCGGTCACGCCCGGCTATCTGGGCGATAATCAGGCACCGGACTTCCTGCGCGAACAGGCGGACAAGATCGGCTACCCGGTGCTGATCAAGGCCGTGGCAGGCGGCGGCGGCAAGGGCATGCGCCGGGTGGACCGTGCGGAAGACTTCGCAGATGCGCTTGCTTCATGCCAGCGCGAGGCGGCGGCCTCGTTCGGCGATGATCGGGTTCTGCTTGAGAAATACATCCTGTCGCCTCGCCACATCGAGGTGCAGGTGTTCGGCGACAAACACGGGCAGGTCGTTCACCTGTTCGAGCGCGATTGCTCGCTCCAGCGCCGTCACCAGAAGGTGATTGAGGAAGCGCCCGCGCCGGGTATGGATGAAGCCATCCGCGCCGCCGTATGCGAGGCTGCCGTGCGCGCCGCCAAGGCCGTAGATTACGTGGGCGCGGGCACCATTGAGTTCATTGCGGACGGCTCGCAGGCGCTGTCGGCCGATCGCATCTGGTTTATGGAGATGAACACCCGCTTGCAGGTGGAGCATCCCGTCACCGAGATGATTACCGGGCAGGATCTGGTGGAGTGGCAACTGCGCGTGGCCAGCGGCGAGCCGCTGCCCTGCCATCAGGAAGACCTGCGCATCAACGGCTGGGCGATGGAAGCGCGGCTTTATGCCGAAAACCCGACCAACAACTTCCTGCCTTCTATTGGCCGTCTCGATCACCTGAAACTGCCGGGCGGCGTGCGGGTGGATAGCGGCGTTGAGCAGGGGGATGAGGTCAGCCCCTATTACGACCCGATGATCGACAAGCTGATCGTACACGCTCACAGCCGCGAGCGTGCGGCGGCTGGGCTGGCAACGGCCTGCGCTCAGGTGGAGGTCTGGCCGGTTAAAACAAACGCAGCCTTTCTGGCACGCGCTGCCGGACATGCGGACTTCGTGGCCGGGCGGGTGGATACCGGGTTCATCGAGCGCCACGCAGATGCGCTGGTGCCCACCGCTGAGCCTTCGGAGGAAATTCTGAAGGCTGCGGCTGCCGCCCTGCTTCCAACGCCTAGCGCGGACCCATGGGGTGCTCTGCGCGGCTTCCGTAGTGCCGAGGCGCCGGAGCAGCGGGTAGCTGTTGAGGTTGGCGGCCATACCCATGTGGTGACCGCAGACCCGTCCCTGAACGCTGCAAGCGCCACGGTTGGGCGCGAGCGGGTGCTGTTCCTGCGCGGCGAAGCGTGGGCGTTCGCCCAGCCTGTCGCCGGAGATGGCGAGGGCGGGGGCAGCGCGTCGGACGGGGTGATCGTGGCCCCCATGCCGGGGCGGATTGTGTCGGTTCACGTTGCCGCCGGAGATGAGGTGCGGGCAGGAGACCGTCTCTTGGTGATGGAAGCCATGAAGCTGGAGCAGGCCCTGACCGCGCCGTTCGATGGGCTGGTGGAGCAGTTCTCGGCAGAGCCGGGCAAGCAATACCCTGAAGGCACTGTTCTGGCT
>JAEZBH010000438.1 GCA_023427285.1 Pseudomonadota bacterium | reverse complement strand
CTTTGAGGCCGCCCTTCAGAGCAATCGCCCGGCCGTGCTTGAGTTGAGTGTCAGCGCCCGCCACATCGCCCCAAACAAGGTATTGAGCGACCTATGAAAACCGAAGCCCTTCAGACTGCCGCAGCCGCCCCTCTGGTGGATGTGACCGCTTACCTCGATGCCTTGGGGCTACCGCGCGGCCTGTACGCTGACGGCCCGCTGATCGCCCGCTCGCCGATCGACGGCAGCGAGACCGGCCGCCTTGGCGTGGACACGCCCGCCAGCGTCGAGGCCAAGATCACCGAGAGCGTTGAGGCGTTCCGGGCATGGTCAAAGGTGCCAGGTCCGGTGCGGGGCGAGTTGGTGCGCCGTCTGGGCGAGGCGCTGCGCCTGCACAAGGACGCGCTTGGCCGTCTCGTCACCCTTGAATCCGGCAAGCCCCTCTCCGAAGGGCTGGGCGAGGTGCAGGAGATGATCGACATCTGCGACTTCGCGGTCGGCCTCTCCCGCCAGCTTTATGGCCTGACCATCGCGTCCGAGCGCGCCAACCACCACCTGCTGGAGATGTGGCATCCGCTGGGCCCCGTCGGCATCATCTCGGCGTTCAACTTCCCCGTTGCCGTCTGGTCGTGGAACGCGGCGCTGGCGCTGGTGTGCGGCGATTCCATCCTCTGGAAGCCGTCGGAGAAAACCCCGCTGACCGCACTGGCCGTGCAGCACCTGTTTCAAACCGTGGCGGCTGACTTTCCGCAAGCGCCCAAGGGCCTGTCGCACCTCATCATGGGCGGAGCGGATGTCGGCGAGGCCCTGACCCGCGACCCGCGCGTGCCGCTGATCTCGGCAACGGGCAGCACCCGCATGGGCCGCGCCGTCGCGCAAACAGTCGCAAGCCGCCTCGGCCGCACGCTCTTGGAACTGGGCGGCAACGCCGCCACCATCGTCTGCCCGTCAGCGGATCTGGAACTGGCCGTGCGCGCCGTGGCGTTCGGCGCGGCAGGCACCACCGGCCAGCGTTGCACCACGCTGCGCCGCCTGCTGGTTCACACCTCGGTTTACGATGCACTGGTGCCGCGCCTGAAGGCAGCCTTCGCCGCGCTCCCCATCGGCAACCCGCTGGAGGAGAAGAACCTGCTCGGCCCGCTCATCGACGAAGCAGCCTTCGAGGCCATGCAAAAGGCGCTCGCCCAAGCCAAGACGCAAGGCGGCGTGGTGACCGGCGGCGATCGTATCGAGACCATTGCGGGCGGCGTTTACGTGACGCCTGCGCTCGTTGAAATGCCGGAGCAAACGGCAATCGTGCGCGAGGAAACCTTCGCCCCCATCCTTTACGTCATGCGCTACACGGACTTTGAAGACGCCATCCGCCTTCAGCGCGACGTGCCGCAGGGCCTCTCCTCCTCCATCCTGACGACGGACATGCGCGAGGCCGAATACTTCCTCTCCGCGCAGGGCAGCGACTGCGGCATCGCCAACGTCAACATGGGCACGTCGGGCGCTGAAATCGGCGGCGCATTCGGCGGCGAGAAGGAAACCGGCGGCGGCCGCGAATCCGGCTCCGCCGCCTGGAAAGCATACATGCGCCGCCAGACCCAAACCATCAACTACGGCCGCGACCTGCCGCTCGCCCAAGGCGTAAAGTTCGAAATCGACGCTTAAAGCAGCTTTCAAGCAGGGAGGCACACCCTGCAGCAGACAAGCGCAACCAACAAAGGATTTGAGAAGCGGGCGACCTGCTTACCGCGCAAGTCGCCCCCTCTAATCCAGAGGGCTCCAAAACTCGCGAATTGTAACCCTATGAAATGCCCCCCCTTGCAGCACGCCTGGCCATTTCAAAAATATTAAAAATCATCTCCGGAAGTAATTCGGCAACAATTTTGCACGACTAAACAAACCTTCAATATTCGTAGTTTTCTTTATTGGACCATCAAATATGACTCCAAAACCACCAGATCGCATTAAATATTCGATCACAACACAGGACATCACACTGAAAACAGACAAGATCACCACCATACCCTCTCCCCCAGAAAGAGATACCCCGCTCATAATCAGAATCTTTGGAAACACCAATACGTGCAGATGAAGAACATAAATCGACAATGTCCTCCTTCCCAAATACGAAAACAATTTTGAAATACGAAAATGATCAATACGAGGCAGCGCAATAAAAGACAACGCCAACCACGAAGCAGACGCCAACAAAAATACCCATTCAATATTTTGATAATTCCACGACACAGCTACAAACACAAAAGAACACATCAAAGATAAAAATAACAATTTACCAGACACACTTTCATTAATTGAAACTAAAAACTTCGAACAATAACAACCAACAACAAACCAAACAAAGTTTCTTGCCGCGAATTCAACCTTATATTGCGCAAAGGCACCATAAGCATCATTCTCAACAAGCCCACCAATTTCCTTTGCGTAAAAATGCAATACCAATCCAAATAATATCATTAAAAATTTAGATTTTTCGCCAACAGCATAAGCCAATGACATAACAATGCTGAATATTAGCAGCGCCGACAAATACCAATAGTGCGGTTTAACCAACACAAATAACGCGTAATCAAACCACCCTTGCCCCACATCCACATCACTGACAACAGCTTTCACCAAAACAAAAGCCGCCCAAACAACCATAACAAAATAGATATTCAGACATTTTCTGAATATACTATTAAATCCGCCAGAAGAAAAAGAGAATGCTGCCAATATGCCAGATATTGCAAAAAACAGAGGCATCCTCAAAGGGCGCAACTTGTCTGATATTTGATACAACGCAGACTCATAATCCAAATTTAAATGAACCCAATCACCGACATGAAGGATAACAACCATCAAAATTGCTATACCTTTTCCTACGAAAATCCACTCGTACTGCTGATTCATTTTTTCGCCATCGGTACTCATTAATTTACATTGCCTCCTCCTTGCGAAATAAAGCGATAAAATCAAGCCCAACGGCCAAAGCCGCAGCCCGCCGACATCTGGATGAAGATTGGGTTGGGAGTTCATTTAGGCCGCTCACCCCTTAAGGAAACGAGGGCGACCACAGCATGATCGTTTCCCAAGGGGCGACCATAGCGCGTTGCGATCCGTCGCCAGTTTTCAGGCGGCAGAATAGACGCTCAAATTACCTCATCCGCGGCTTAGCACCCTCAATCGGATAGCCGGTGAAGCGCTTCACCTCGCCCATGCGGATGAGGGAGGTGATTTGGGCAACGCCGTAGTCAGCCGCTGAGAGGCTGTCGGCGAGCAAGCGCCATGAGTTGATGTCGGGCACCGCCACCTTCAGCAGGTAATCGAAGCTGCCGGAGACCTGCGCGGCCTCGATCACCTGCGGCAACGCGCGGATCTTCTCCTCGAAGCGGGCGAAGTCCTGCGGGCGGTGACTGGCCAGCCGCACCTCGGCGAAAATGACCACCGTGGGTGCTACCCGCTCGATCTCCACCGCCGCGTGCGCGCCCAGAATGACCCCTTCCGCCTCCAGCCGCCGCACCCGCGCAAGGCAGGCGCTGGGCGACAGGTTCACTTTCTCCGCCAGCGCCTGATTGGTCATCCGGGCGTTCTCCTGAAGGGTCTGGAGAATGCGCCGGTCGATGGCATCAAGCGTGGAGAAGTTGTGTCTGCCCCTTGTCATAAAATTACCCATACACCGAATTTTCTGCGGCTAAAAGCGCGGCCTTTGGTTACCCCTGCGGCGTCAGGCGTGACATGATCCCTGAGGAAAGGGTTATGTCATGTTGAAGGGTCTGGACCCCCGCGAGCAGGCGGTGCTTGACGGCATTGACCGTGAGAGCAACGCCATGATCGACACCGTGCGCCACTGGAGCGGCATCAATTCGGGCAGCCACAACCTGGCGGGCCTTGCCCGCATGGCCGATGCGCTGATGGACGCCTTCTCGCCCCTTGGCGGCACGCTTCGGCTGGTAGACCCGGCCCCGGCCCATGCGGTTGGCGC
>JAEZBH010000419.1 GCA_023427285.1 Pseudomonadota bacterium | reverse complement strand
GGATGACGCCTTGGCCGATCTTCTGGCTGTAAGCGTCGGTCAGACGCTTCTTGTCGCTGGCGGAGATGTCCGCCGGCATGTTCTTGATCGGCATGTAGAACGGGCTGTTCTCCACGCCCTGCTTGATGATGTTGTCGAGCTGCGCGATTACGTTGTCGGTCACCACCTGCGAATGCACGTGGCCGGTTGCCAGACCCTCGCGCATACGCACGACGGCGCGGTCCATGAGGGCCACGAACTCATCCAGACGCTTCAGACCGTTGTCGTAGTCCTTCACCGTCTTGTATGGCGCAAGAGACTCGCCCGACGAGATGTCGGGGAACATGATGTGAAGACCGCCGAAATGCTCGATGGCCACCCGGTCGCCGACGCCGACCAGCGGCTCGGAGGCGAAGCGGAGCGCCTGCTCGGTCTCGTACTTGAACACGTCGTAGTAGATCGCGTTCTCAGGCGAAAGCGCCGCACGGTTGATGGCGTTCAGGCGCGCCAGTTCCTGCTGCTTGGTGCGCAATACCTCGGCATTGTACGCATCGGACAGGTAGTCGCCCAGCCGGTCGGCGTAGCGCATGTCGCCACGGGCCAGCGCGTTGATCGGATTGAGGCGCAGGCTGGCCTCGTCAGCATCCTTGAACAGCTGGGCCAGCTGCTGGTCCTGGCTTTGCGCCACAACCTTGACCGGTTCCTGCTGGGTGGCGCAGGCGCCAAGGACGGCCAGCGGTGCGATCACGACGCCAGCGCGCAGCCACGTTTTCCAGTTCTTCATAAAAGGTAACCCCCTGATTACTATAACGCGGCAGCCTTCAAGCAAGCCGAAGCGTTTCCATACTGCGGAATTGACGGCCCCGACCTGCAAGGAGCAATTCCTTGGCGACGAACCGCCGGTCCCGCAAGCCCAGCCGACAGCGGGCCGGAGCTGGCCTTACTCCATCGGAATCACGCGACCTGATGCCATAACAAACCGCACCTTCTCAAGCTGGGTGATGTCGAGAAGGGGGTCTGCATCCACCGCGATCAGATCAGCAGACTTGCCCGGCTCAAGCGTGCCCACTTCCGCCTCCAGCCCCAGAAGACGCGCCGCAACAGTGGTGGCGCTGGCAAGCGCCTCACGCGGGGAGAGGCCGCCGTACTTGACCATCAGGCCGAACTCCTCGCCATTGCGGCCATGCTCGAACACGCCCGAGTCCGTGCCGAAGGCAATGGGAATCCCGGCCTTTTTCGCCGCTGCAATCTGCTTGCCCCTGACGAGCAGGGTCTGGCGCACCTTGTCTTCCACCTGCGGGGTGTAGACGCCCTTGCCCAGCCGCTCGGCAATGCCGGTGAAGGCCATCAGGGTCGGCACCATGGCGGTGCCTTTCTCCTTCATCACCTTGAGACCCGCCTCATCGACGAACGTTGCGTGTTCCACGGAGTCTACGCCCGCACGCACCGCCGTCTCGATGCCCTTGGCGCCGTGGGCGTGAGAGGCAACCTTGAGGCCAAGGCCGTGGGCCGTGTCCATGATCGACTTCAGCTCGTCATCGGTGAAATGCTGGCCAAGCCCGCGCGCCTGCTGCGAGAGCACGCCGCCCGTCGCCGTGATCTTGATAACGTCCGCACCGGCTCGTGACGCCTCGCGCACGCGGGCTGCGCATTCCACGGCCCCGGTGCAGGTGTTGCCCGCCGAGAGCGTATCGACCACATCGCGACGGAAGCCGCTGACATCGCCATGACCGCCGATAATGGAGATGGCCGGACCCGCCGCCAGAATGCGCGGCCCCTGAATGATCCCGTCGCGCACGGCATCGCGCAGGGCAAAGCCCACGTTGTTGCCCGAGCCCAGATCCCGCACGGTGGTAAAACCGGCCCGCACGCTGAGCAGCGCATTCTTGGTGCCGACAGCCGTTGCATATTCGTTGCTGTTGACGGCTTCCTTCCACCACGGCGTGTCAGGATCGCTCGACAAATGCACATGCGCATCGATCAGGCCCGGCAGCACGGTTTTCGAGGACAGGTCGATTTCCTTGACCGCCTCGTCCGGCTTCAGGTCCGGCACCAGCGCGCGGGCCTCTGGACTGCCCGCCACGACGGCAACGATGCGCCCGTCGCGCACGGCAATGGTTGATGCGCCCAAGGCGGGCTTGTCGGCGTCAACAATCACGCGGCCCGCACGCACCAGCGTCACGTCCGCCAGAGCGGCTTGCGGCAGCAGGGCCGCCGTTGCGGTGAGCAGCACCGCAGCCAGATGGAGCTTCCCCACGTCTTCCTCCCAAAAGCAATATTATTACGGAGGAAGCTGCCCGCTCCGGCGTCATTGCGCAAGGGAAACGCGCGATGACCGGTTCACAGCATGTAGGGACGGAACAGGGAGCGGCGGCTGATGACCGGCCCTGCCGTCATGAACTGGCCGTCGCCCAGATAATGCAGGGTTTCAGGGTGCTTGGGAGACGGCGCGACGTGGGCGCTCACCACCTCGAAGATGAAGAAATTGTAGCGCTCCACCAGCGCATCATCATGCAGCTTGCACTCAAAACAGGCGTGGCATTCCCCTATGAGCGGGGCGTCCACCATCTCCGCCTCCTCTGCCGTCAGCCCATACATGGCGAACTTGTCCACCTCCGCGCCCGAGGTGTTGCCGATGCCCACCACCGTGTCGGTGAGCGTTGTTGTCGGCAGGTTGATGACGCACTCGCCGCTGCTGCGGATCATGTTGAAGCTGTGGTTGCCGCTGGTGATCATGCACCCAATCAGCGAGGGCGTGAACTCCAGCACCGTATGCCAGCCCATGGTCATGATGTTGTTCTTGCCCTGCCAGTGGGAGGACACCAGCACAACCGGCCCCGGCTCCAGATACCGGCGCACGTCGCTCACGGGAAACGGCTGCTTTGCCTTGATGCTGCTCATGCCCACCCTCGCTCGTCACGGGACAAGCGAAGGTAACGCCTGAAGGAGGGGCTGTTTTCAAAGGCCGCACAAACAAAAAAGCCACCCTGAAAGGGTGGCTTTTTGAAAGCAATGGTGCCGATGAAGGGACTCGAACCCCCGACCTTCGCATTACGAATGCACTGCTCTACCAGCTGAGCTACATCGGCCCGATGCGGAACTGCGCTCCCTTATCAACCCCGAGGGAGGATGACAAGCGGCATATGCGCAATCCGCATCAAATACTGCGCTATTGGAAGGCTCACCCCGCCAGCGCAGTCGTCTCCAGCCGCGACAACGCCTGACGGGCGTTGGCCAGCGCCTCCATGTCGGCCAAGAGCGGCCGAAGCGCCGTGCGGGCGTTCTGCGGCAGGGACTGGCTGGCCGCCAGCGCGCCCATCACATCGCCCCGCGCCAGCCGCTGATCCATCGTGTTCAGCTGCGAGGCCACATCGCCCGAAACCGCCGAAGCGGGCTCGCCTGCCCGGCGCACCTGCACCAGCGAGCGCAGGCTCTCGCCCACGCGCTCGTACCACGGGCCTTCCGCCGCCGTTTGCCGGGCGAGCAGGGCCTGCTTCTGCTGGGCAAGACGCTGGCGCAGCTGCGCGATGGTGGGCGCGCCCTTGGCTACGGTCTCAAGCGCCACCACGTCCGGGTTGTTCGGCCCAACGATCCGGGCGAGCTGGTCAACCGGAACGGTCATCGGCTGGCCGCTGTCGAGCGCACGGCGCACCGCCGCCAGCAGCAGCAGCGTGCGGGCCTGCGCGCCCTGACCCTCAAGCGCCTGAAGCTGCGCGTTGGTGTCGGTCGTAAACCGGGTCAGCTGGCTGTCGAGCTGGGCATGAGCGTTCTGGAGCGTCTGCGCCTGCGCGTTCATGTTGGCCACCGACTGGTCGAGCGTATTGACGCGCCCTTCCAGCGCCGTCAGACGCTGCGACAGGCCGGCATCGGCAGCCAGCGCCTGCTGTTCCTGCTGAAGGGCCGTCGCCTCGGCCCCTTGCACGGCCTCAAGCCGGGCGATCCGCTCGTTCACCGCCTGAAGATCAACAGAGCCGGACGGGCGGGCTTCCAGCGCGGCAAGCCGGGTTTCCAGATCCGTCAGCTGCTGGCCCGAAGCACCGGAGACGCCAGCGCCCCCGGCGGTGCCGAAGCTGCGCAGCGGCTCGGGCAGGTGAGAGCGCACCTTGGCCTCGAACCACGGATTGGCGAGCAGGCCCGCCGCAAAGGCAAGAGCAATGCCGGTGATGGCCCACGGCCAGCCGCTTGCGCCGCGACGGGGCTGATCGCTCTGGCTCTGACGGCGAACCGCCTCAGCTCTGGCAGACGTCCATGCGTCCCCGGAGCTGGCGCCAGGGGTGCTCGTGGAAGAGGATTTCGAATTGTCGGTCGTCTCGCTCATGGTTCCCCCTCCGGGTCGCTTGATACCTGCCGGGCTGCTTGAAGCCCGTTTTGACACAGGAGCATGGTGGCCGCCAAGAGGCTGGCCTCATTGGGTTGATTTGCAACAACAATTCCGCGCCACGGCCTGCCCGCAACGCGCGCTGCCACCTGGGAGCTGATGCACCCGAGCGTCAGGGTGGAAGGAGCGGCCCCTTCCAGCCCGGCGTACAGTTCGCCAAAGCGCCGGGCCGTGCGGGGGGAGAGCAGCAGCGCCCAGTCCACCCGGTTCTGCGCCAGCGCCGCAGCGGCCTCATCAGAGAAACGCTCGGCAAGCTGCGCGCGATAGACAACGCGGCGGGTAACGTTGATGCCGTGCTCACCCAGGACCGGCGTTGGATCGCGGCTGATCTGCTCGCCGCTCAGCCACAGCACGGATCGTGCGCCGCTGGCGATAACTGACGCCAGAATCCGGTCCAGATCGCCATCCGTATGCGGCTGCACGTCGGCAAACCCTGCCTCCACACAGGCAGCATAGGTGCCGGGGCCGATGGGGAACACCGGCACGGAGCCAAGCTCACCCGCCGCCCCCATTCCTCCCGCCGCCTGCGCCTTTACGGCATCAGGGGCCTGGCGGCTGGTGAACAGCACGGCATCGAACGGCGTTTGCGGCAGCGCCCACGCCAGCGGCTCCACATCGAGCAGCGGCGAGACAATGGCCTCATGCCCCGCCTGTTCCAGCCGGGCAGCAAGCCGCTCGGCATCGACACGCGGGCGGGTGACGAGTACCCGCGCCATGCCTTATCCGAACAGCATCTGAATGGCCGGACCGCCCTCGGCAATCAGCGCCTCGGCAAGGCTGGTGGCCATGGCGGCGGCATCCTCCTCCGCTCCTTGCGACTGACCCTCGACATGGTGCGAGCCGTCAGGGGTTAAAATCTGCCCCTTCATCAGCACCGTGCCGTCTGCCTGAAGCGTTGCCAGCGCGGCAATCGGCGTGCGGCAGGACCCGTCCAGCCGGGCCAGAAACGCCCGCTCAGCCGCAACGCACAGCGCCGTGTTCGCATGATTCATGCTGCCGACCGCTTCCTGCGTGAACGTATCGTCCATGCGCACGGTGACGCCGATGGCTGCCTGCGCGGGCGCAGGCAGCATGACCTCGGCCGGAATGGGCGATCCCACATGATCCATGCCCAGACGGCGCAGGCCAGCCGCCGCCAGCAGCGTGGCATCCGCCTCGCCCCGCGCCAGCTTGTCGAGCCGGGTCTGCACATTGCCCCGGAAGGGAACGATGACGAAATCCGGGCGCAGCAGCTTCATCTGCGCGCCGCGCCTGAGACTCGACGTGCCGATTCGCGCGCCGTGCGGCAAATCTTCCACGCGCGCTGCATTGGGCGCGATCAGCCGATCGCGCACATCCTCGCGCGGCAGAATGGCCGCCAGGATCATGCCCGTGGGCAGGCGGGTTGGCACATCCTTCATGGAGTGAACGGCAAGGTCGATGCGGCCATCGAGCAGAGCTTCGTCCAACTCCTTGGTGAACAGACCTTTTCCGCCGAATTCGGACAGCGGTTTATCCTGTATGCGATCGCCGCTGGTCTTGAACACAGCGACTTCCACCTGATCCTTCGACCAGCCCAAATGAGCCGCCACACCGGCCTGAACCATGTGGGCCTGTGCCAGTGCCAGCGGACTGCCGCGCGTTCCAATGACGAGTTTAGACTTGGGGGTCACTCAACACCTCTGATAAGCGTGCGCCGGTATATAGTGCTCTCTGGCAGTGAATGAAATGGCGCGTGAGTGGACAGTATTAGGGCTCGAATCGAGCTGTGACGAGACGGCTGCGGCAATCATCCGCTCCGACCGGACGATTCTGGCCAATCTTGTGGCGGGTCAGGAAGAGGAACACCGCCCCTACGGCGGCGTCGTTCCCGAGATCGCCGCCCGCGCCCATGCTGACAAACTGGCCCCGCTGGTGCAGCAGGCGCTGGATGACGCCGGGCTGACCCTGAACGACATCGACGCCATCGCCGCAACCGCAGGCCCCGGCCTCATCGGCGGCGTGATGGTGGGCTTGGTTACCGGCAAGGCGCTGGCGCTGGCGGCAGGCAAGCCGCTGGTGGCGGTGAACCATCTGGAGGGCCACGCCCTCTCCCCGCGCCTCGTGGCTGATGTTGAATTCCCCTATATGCTGCTGCTGGTCTCGGGCGGGCACTGCCAGCTCTTGGAAGTGAGCGGCATCGGCCAGTTCCGGCGGCTTGGCACCACCATTGACGACGCGGCGGGCGAAGCCTTCGACAAGGTGGCCAAGCTTTTGAAACTGGGCTTCCCCGGCGGCCCCGCCGTGGAAAAAGCCGCCCGCAGCGGCGATGCCAAACGCTTCCCGCTGCCGCGTCCGCTCAAAGGCACGCCAGAGCCGCACTTCTCCTTCGCTGGCCTCAAGACCGCCGTGCTGCGCGAGGTGGAGAAGCTGGGCGCTGAGCCTACCGATCAGGACAAGGCGGACCTTGCCGCCTCTTTTCAGGCGGCGGTGGTTGACTGCATCATCGACCGCACCAAAAAGGCGCTGGCCATGGCGCCGCAGGTGACGGCGCTGGTGGTGGGCGGCGGCGTTGCCGCCAACACCGCCATCCGCACGGCGCTGACCGACCTTGCCGCCTCGAAGGGGTTGCCCTTCATTGCGCCGCCCCACTGGCTTTGCACCGACAACGCGGCCATGATCGCGTGGGCCGGGCTGGAGCGGCTGCAACTGGGCCTGACCGACTCGCTGGACGTTCCGGCCCGGGCGCGCTGGCCGCTCGACCAATCCGCCCCGAAGGCTCCGGGTGCGGGCGTAAAGGCGTAAAACAAATACAAGAGGTTACGATGACGGCGATTGAGACGATCGGCATTGTGGGCGCAGGCGCATGGGGTACGGCGCTGGCGCAGGTGGCGGCCCGCGCTGGCCGCCGCGTCACGATCTGGGCGCGCGAGACGGACGTGGCCGAGAGCATCAACACCGCTCATGAAAACAGCCTGTTCCTGAAAGGCGTGCCGCTGGACCCCGCCATCCGCGCCACCAACCAGATTTCCGAGTTGGCAGGCGTTGATGCGCTGCTCATCGTCACCCCGGCGCAATTCCTGCGCCCGACGCTGGCCGAACTTGCGGACCACCTGCCCCACACCACGCCCATCATCCTGTGCTCCAAGGGCATCGAGCAGGGCACCGGCCTGCTCATGACCGAAGTGTGCGCCGCCGTTGCAGGCAAGCATCCGCTCGCCGTGCTCTCCGGCCCCACCTTCGCCGGGGAAGTTGCTAAGGGTCTGCCCACCGCCATCACCATCGCCTGCGCCGATGAAGCGCTCGGCAACAAGTTCTGCGCCGCCATCGGCCTGCCAACCTTCCGCCCCTACTGGTCGCCCGACCTCATCGGCGCGGAAGTGGGCGGCGCGGTCAAGAACGTGCTCGCCATCGCCTGCGGCATCGCAGAGGGCAAGCAACTGGGCGAAAACGCCCGCGCCGCGCTCATCACCCGCGGCTTTGCCGAGATGATCCGCTTCGGCAAGGCCAAGGGCGCGCAGTACGAAACCCTGGCCGGGCTGTGCGGCCTTGGCGACCTCATCCTCACCTGCTCGTCCACCCAGTCGCGCAACATGAGCCTGGGATACGCCATCGGTCAGGGCCGCCGGATGAACGAGATCCTCGCCGAGCGCAACACCGTGGCCGAAGGCGCATACACCGCCCCCGTGCTGCTGGAGACCGCGCAAAAGCTGGGCGTGGACATGCCCATCACCAAGGCCGTCGTCGAGCTGCTCTACAACGACGCCGACGTGGACACGGTCATCGGCGCGCTGTTGCGCCGCCCGTTCCGCCCCGAGTGATTTTTTTCTTTTAAGATCTTCTGTTTTGTGGGGGACTTGTCCCCCACACCCCCATTCGTTTTTCGGACCGCGTTTCCAGTGCGTAATGGAAACGTGGTCGTATGATTCAGAATCGAGTGGGCCGCGCCCGGCAGAC
>JAEZBH010000314.1 GCA_023427285.1 Pseudomonadota bacterium | reverse complement strand
ATCTGGCCATCTTCGCCAATATGCGCGGCGAGTCGCCGGAGGCCATTGCCGCCCGCATTTTCAGTCAGCCCGCCATCGCCGGACTCCAGGGGCCGACCATTTCACGCGTGGTGGTACGCGAGCAGGATCCCAACTGGTACGCGGTGAACATTATTGTCCAGCGCAGCCGCCTGTTTGAAGCCATCACCGAGCTGCGGGCCATTGGCGGCAGCGGCGTGGTGGTGATGCCGGTCACGTACATCTTCGACGAAGAGCCGCCCCGCTACATGGCGATGCTCGAAGCGCTCAAATGAGTTTGGAGAAAACTATGCTCAACATCTACGAAGTAGAAACTGCGAAACAGGGCATCCTCAAGCGCATTCCCATGGACGACATGGACGTGCCGCCCAGCGTGCAGGAGCGCATCACCGCCATGTTCGGCGAGCCGCTGACCCCCACCCAGGTCGTCGACCGCATCCTGCGCGACGTGCGCACCCGCGGTGACGCCGCCCTGAGCGAGTGGACCGAGAAGCTCGACGGTCGCAAGTCCGACCGCTTCGCCATCCCCAAGTCTGAGCTGCAAGCCGCGCTCGACTCGCTCCCAGCTGAGCAGCGTGCCGCGCTCGAAGTCGCCGCAGACCGGGTGCGCCGCTTCCACCAGGCCCAGCCCGTCACCTCGTGGATGACCCAGTCGCTCGGCGGCACCGTAGGCCAGTACGTGCGCCCCATCCAACGCGTGGGCATCTACGTCCCCGCCGGGACGGCCCCGCTGCCCTCTTCAGTGCTCATGTCGGCTGTGCCCGCACAGGTGGCAGGCGTACCGGAGATCGTGCTGGTCGCCCCGCCCACCCGCGCCACCGGCCAGGTTGCGCCGATCATCCTTGCCACAGCCGCGCTGATCGGCATCGACGAGGTGTACGCGGTCGGCGGCGCACAGGCCATCGCTGCGCTGGCCTTTGGCACTCAAAGCATCTCCGCCGTGGACAAAATCTTCGGCCCGGGCAACCTGTTCGTTACCCTCGCCAAGCGGCAGGTTTACGGCGTGGTCGGCATTGACAGCCTTGCCGGGCCGACTGAGACGGTGGTGATCGCCGATGACTCCGCCCGCGCAGATTGGGTGGCCGCCGACCTGCTGGCCCAGGCCGAGCACGACGAAATGGCCGCCGCCGTGCTGCTGACCCCCTCCCGCGAGCTGGCCGAGAAGGTACAGGTGGAAGTGGGGAAGCAGATGGAGCAGCGCTCGCGCGCCAATGTGATTGCCGTATCGCTCCAGCGGCGCAGCGGCGTGGTGCTCACCCGTGACGTGGACGAGGCAGTGGACCTCGCCAACCGCTACGCGCCTGAGCACCTGTGCCTGGCAGTCCGCGACCCGTGGCGGCTGGCGGAGAAAGTCAACGCTGCGGGCGGCATATTTGTCGGCGAGCACTCCTTTGAAGTGCTGGGCGACTATGTGGCCGGGCCTTCGCACGTCATGCCCACTGGCGGCTCGGCGCGCTTTGCCTCGCCGCTCAACGTGCTCGACTTCGTCCACATCGTCTCGCTGATCGCGCTCGACCCGGCTACTACGCGCAAGATCGCGCCTGCCGCGCAGGCCATTGCTCTTGCGGAAGGCTTAGACGCGCACGCCAATGCCGCCGCACTCCGCTGCCAGGAAGATGGAGGCTGTGATGAAGACCGCCGCCCGCTTTGAGGATTTTCCGCCCTATACGCCGATCGAGCCGTTTGAGGTGCTCTCCGAGCGGTTGGGCCGCCCCGCCGAGTCGATTGTCAAGCTGGACGCCAACGAGAACCCCTACGGCCCCTCGCCGCTGGTACGAGAGGCGCTGGCAAACCTCGCCTTCCCGCACATCTACCCCGACCCCGAGAGCCGCGCGCTGCGCGCTGCGCTGGCAAACTTCACCGGCGTTCCCGCCGAGTACCTGCTGGCGGGCGCTGGCGCAGACGAGCTGATCGACCTGCTGCTGCGCGTGCTGCTGGAGCCGGGCGACTGTGTAATCAACTGCCCGCCCACCTTTGGCATGTACCCGTTCGATACGCTGCTCAACGCCGGTAAGGTGATCGACTTACCGCGCCTGCCCGCCACCGACCGGGCGGCTCCCTTTGCGCTGGATCTGGATGCCATAGAGGGTGCGGTCCGCGCGAACAGCCCCAAGGCCATCTTCATCACCACCCCCAACAACCCCGATGGCTCGATGCCCGCTCCCGAGGAGATCGACCGGCTGCTGGCACTACCCGTGTTGGTGGTGATCGACGAAGCTTACATCGAGTTTGCTGCGGACGGCGGTCGTTTCGGTCAGACGATCTCCCGCATCACGGAAGTGCCAGAGCGCGAGAACCTGGTTGTGCTGCGCACCTTCAGCAAATGGGCCGGGCTGGCTGGCCTGCGCGTGGGCTACGGCGCGTTCCCATCCTGGCTGCTGTCCGCGCTGTGGAAGGCAAAACAACCCTACAACGAAAACGTCGCCGCCTCAGAAGCCGCCCTGGCCTCTCTGCGCGACCTGGACACCCTTGCCGCGAATGTGGAAAAACTCCGCGAAGAGCGCGCCCGCCTGTCTGACGCGCTGCGCCGCGTGCCGTTCCTCTGCCC
>JAEZBH010000308.1 GCA_023427285.1 Pseudomonadota bacterium | reverse complement strand
GCCCCGAGGTCAAGGGACTGAACCTCGCCATCAACACGATCTATAATCACTGGCGGTTCGAGGACGTCTGGCTCGACCGCTAGACACGGAGGCAACGATGAAGCTCTATATGCACCCGGTTTCCACGACCAGCCGCCCGGTGATGCAGTTCATCGCCGACAACGACATCAAGTGCGACATGGAAGTGGTCGACATCCTGAAAGGCGCGCACTACGAGCCCGCCTACAGCAAGATCAATCCCAACCACCTGATCCCGATGCTCGAGGACGGCGACTTCCGCCTGACCGAGAGTGCGGCGATCCTGCGCTACCTCGCCGAGAAGATCGATTCGCCGACCTATCCGAAGGACCTCAAGCAGCGCGCCCACGTCAACGAGGTGATGGACTGGTTCAACTCCAACTTCTACCGCGACTGGGGCTATGGGCTGATCTATCCGCAGCTCTTCCCGCACCTGAAGCGCGAGGACGCCAAGGTGCAGGAAGCGGTCGTGGCCTACGGCAAGGAGAAGTCCAAGATCTGGCTGCAGATCCTGAACGACCATTTCATCGGATCGAACAAGTACCTGTGCGGTAACCAGCTTACGGTCGCGGACTACTTCGGCGCCGCCATCACCACGGCGGGCGAGCTTGTCCATTGCGATTTCTCGGCCTATCCCAACATCAAGCGCTGGCTCGACACCTTCAAGGCCGGGCCGAACTACGCCAAGGTCTACGAGACCTTCAACGGCTTCTGCGCCTCGACCAAGGGACAGCCTTGGCAGGCGATCACCTGATTAGGAGACTGCGATGATCAAGGGTCTGCACCACAACGCCTATCGCTGTCGCGATTCGGAGGAGACCCGGAGGTTCTACGAGGACTTCCTCGGCCTGCCGCTGGTCAACGCGTTCAAGATCGAGACCACCCAGACCGGCCGCAAGACCGGCACCGGCGTGCTGCACTCGTTCTTCCAGCTCGACGACGGCTCCTGCCTCGCCTTCTTCGAGGCGCCCGACATGCCGTTCGAGTTCAAGGAGCAGCACGACTTCGATCTGCACATTGCGCTCGAGGGCGAGCCCGACGCACTCGACCAGATGTTCGCCAAGGGCAAGTCGGAAGGGCGCGAGGTGCGGGGCGTGAGCGACCACAAGTTCATCCGCTCGATCTACTTCCGCGATCCCAACGGCTACGTCATCGAGCTGACGGCCAAGGTGCCGGGCAAGGAACGCGACATGGATCCCAAGCAGAACCATGCGCGCGACATCCTGAACGACTGGCAGGTGAAGAAGCGTCAACCGGCAAAGGCGGTGGCGTAGAAACATAGCGACGGAGGAGACGATGAAACGTGGCGTTGTACGGGCGCTCTGCGCCCTGGTGAGTGCTGTCGCGTTCTCATCCTCCTCCCTCGCCGCCGCCCCGCCGCAGTTCCAGGTCGACCCGTTCTGGCCCAAGCCGCTGCCGAACAACTGGCTGCTTGGCCAGGTGGCGAGTGTGGCCGTCGGGCCCGACGACCATGTCTGGATCCTGCAGCGGCCGCGCTCGCTCACCGACGACGAGAAAGGCGCGACGCTGAAGCCGCCGCGCAACAAGTGCTGCGTGCCGGCGCCCTCGGTCATGGAGTTCGACGCCGACGGCACCTTCATCCAGGGCTGGGGCTTCCCCGACACCGCGCCGTGGGTGGCCAACGAGCACGGCATCCATGTCGACAAGGCGGGCTTCGTCTGGATCGCGGGCAACGCGGCCAACGACAGCGCGATCTTCAAGTACACCAAGGACGGCAAGCCCGTGCTGACCATCGGCAAGCTCGGGCCGACCGGCGGCAGCAACGACACCGCCCTGCTCGGCCGTCCCGCCGACCTCCAGGTCGATCCCGACGCCAAGGAGGTGTTCGTCGCCGACGGCTACGGCAACCGTCGCGTCGTCGTATTCGATTCGGAAACCGGCGCCTACAAGCGCCACTGGGGTGCCTACGGCAACAAGCCCAACGACGACAAGCAGGCCGCCTACGATCCGGCGGCGGCGCCCTCGCAGCAGTTCGCCAACCCGGTGCACTGCGCCAAGCCGTCGAAGGACGGCATGGTCTATGTCTGCGACCGCACCAACAACCGCATCCAGGTGTTCAAGAAGGACGGCACCTTCGTGACCGAATGGTTCTACGACAAGCCGACCTTGGGCGCCGGCGCGGTCTGGGACTTGAACTTCTGGCCCGACGCCAACCAGACCTGGCTGTTCAACATCGACGGCGAGAACAATCTCCTGCGCATCCTGCAGAGGAGCGACGGCAAGGTCGTCGGCGGCTTCGGCCGCTCGGGTCGCCAGGCCGGCAACTTCCACTGGGTCCACAGCATCGCCGTCGACTCCAAGGGCAACATCTACACCGGCGAAGTCGACAACGGAAAGCGCGTGCAGAAGTTCAAGCCGGACCGGGCGCCGTAGCCTTCATTTTTGGGCGTCGCTGTCGTGTCGGCTGATTTCGGCGTCCAGCTCGGCGTCGATGGCCCTGGCGTCCCGAATGAACTGCCCCCAGTTTATTTCGCCCGCGATCAGTCGCTCATAGTTGGCGT
>JAEZBH010000305.1 GCA_023427285.1 Pseudomonadota bacterium | reverse complement strand
GTCCTGGCCCGTCGAATACGGCGGTCAGGAGAGCGAAGGCATTTACGAATATCTCCTGAACGAAGAACTGGCGCTGCGCGGTATGCCGCTCATCGGCAAGGGTGTTGTCTGCGTTGGCAAGACCATCATCCGCCATGGTTCAGACGAGAAGAAGGCGCAGTTCCTGCCGAAGATTCTGGCGGCGGATGTTGAGTTTGCACTCGGATATTCCGAGCCATCCGCCGGATCCGACCTTGCCGCCCTCAAGCTGAAGGCGGTCAAAGAGGGTAACGAGTGGGTGCTGAATGGGCAGAAGGTGTTCAGCACGTCTGCCCATTTTGCGGACTGGTACTGGGTTGCGGCCCGCACGAACCCGGATGCGCCCAAGCACAAGGGAATCAGCGTGTTCCTGATCCCGATGGATCACCCTGGTCTGACGGTCCATAAAATCGAGACCATGGGCCACCATCGCACCAATCAGGTGTTTTTCGACAATGTGCGCGTGCCTGAAAGCGCATTGGTTGGCGAGGTCAACAAGGGCTGGACTTACGTCTGCGAAGCCCTCGATTTCGAACGCTTCACCTTTTACACCGTCAATCCGCTGTTGCGGAAATTCGAGCGCCTGCTGGATGCGATCCGGGTCGCCAAGCGGGAGGGGCGTCCGCTTGCGGAGGACTCTGCGGTGCGCCGTGATGCAGCCCGCCTCGCCACGGAAGTCGAGGCCGCAAAAATGCTCCAGCGTCTGGTGGTGTCAGAGGCAAGCAAGGGCCGGGTGCCTGCGCTGGAGGCGGCGATGTACAAGGTGTTCTCCACCCGGCTCGGCCAGCAGATCACGGACTTTGCGCTGGATGTTCTGGGGCCGACCGGCATTTTGCGGAGCGGGGCCGAGGATGCCGTGGATCGGGGGGTCTGGGAGCATTTCTATCAGACAACTCCGCTCGACACGATTGGCGGCGGATCATCCGAGGTTCAGAAGAACATCATCGCCCGTCGCGGCCTTGGCTTGCCGCTCTCCTGATGGACGCGCTTCCTCAAGAGGTTGAGGCGTGGCTAGGCCAAGTCGTCGTGACCGAAGAGAATGGCGTGGCGGCGGAGCTGGGCACCTTCCAACTGTTCTGCGCTGCCGTTGAAGACGGCAATCCTCTCTATCGGGACAGTGATGAGGCGGATGCTCTGACGGATGGGCCGATTTGCCCGCCCGCTTTGCTCTCTGCCTGGAACCGGCCAGATCCGTGGGAGCCGGGCGGCGCGCCTGTCTCCCGGGCGCTGGAGCTGCATTTCCGGTTGAAGGAGGCGCTTGGCCTGCCCAAGGCAGTAGTCACTCGCTCCGAGACGGAACTTCATGCTCCCATTCGCCCCGGCGACCGGGTGGTGGCCGAGCAGCGGCTCGATACGATCAGCCCGGTGTCAGAAAATCGCCTGGGCCGAGGGCGCTACTGGACGATCAGCGTACTGTACCGCCGCGTCTCTGACGCCACACTGTGCGGGATCGAGACGCTCGGCTTTTTCGGTTATGGTGGAGATAAGGCGTGAGCAGCCGTGTTCAGGTGGGCGCAACCTTGCCGCCGCGCTCCGTGCGCTTCACGGCGCGTCATATTGTTCTGGGGGCCACGGCCAGCCGGGATTGGCAGCCTCAGCATCACGACCATGCCTACGCTCTCGCCGCCAACCTGCCCGGCATTATTCTAAACACACCCGCGCAGACCCAGTGGTTCATAGGCTACGTGACGGCATGGGCCGGACCCGAGGCGCGTCCGGCACGCTGGCGTCCCAGCATGAAGGCTCCGATTTCGCCCGGAGATGCGATTGATTTGTCCGGCACCGTTGAGGCGGTCAAGCCGGATGCCATGGGCCATGACTGGGCTGTTTTCAGTTTGGCAATGACGCGTGGGCAAGAAACGGTCAGCACCTTCCGCCTGCTGTGTGCCGTTGGCGAAGGCGTCTGGCAGCGCCTCGGGGGCAACTGGCAGCCTCCCTCGTTCGAGAGTTTTCAAGGGTAATTCCGTGGTGACCGCAGCGTTGCCGGATTGGGCGGAGCAGGCGCTGGCTGTGGAGCCGGAAGCGTGCAGGGTGGATGCGCCCGGTGCCCAGCTTGAAGTGCTCAAGTGGGGACAGCGGGGTAAACCCGTTCTCCTGTTGCTCCATGGCAAGGAGGCCCATGCGGGCTGGTGGCGACTGACCGCTCCGCTGTTGGCAGGGCAATTTCGCGTTGTCGCGCCCTCATGGTCGGGGATGGGCCGTTCGCAGCGGCGAGCGGCGTACAGGTTGAGTTCGTTTGCGCAGGAAATCCCGGCAGTGCTGGACAGTGAAGGGCCTGGGACACAGGCGTTTGTGGTTGGGCACAGCTTTGGCGGATATCCGGCGCTGTGTGCCGCCCGGCTGTGGCCCGAGCGGTTTCGGGGCGTCTGCACTGTAGATAGCCCGCTCAACCCGGCAATAGGGTGGGCGGGGCCGCCGCCGCGCGGCATTGCAGACCGTATTTATGAAACACAAGAGGCGGCGGTTGCCCGTTTCCGCTTTTCACCAGCAGACCGCCCGGTGTCCGCTCTCATCGTCGACATGATTGCCCGGTCGAGCCTGCACCCGGTTGAGGGCGGCTGGAAATGGCATTTTGATCCAACGCTGTGGCGGCGGTTTGAGGTTGATATTCCGCCCTCTCTTGATGTGGCACCTGTCCCTCTGGGGCTCATGCGCGGGGCAGTCTCCTCTCTCGTGCCGGAGGATCTCTGGTCGGTAATGGTGTCGGCAGCGCCGCCGAAAACATGGTCTGAAAGCATCGCTGAGGCCGGGCACCATGTCATCATTGATCAGCCTCGTGCCTTTGCCGAGGCTGTTGTGCGCTGGGTTGCCGTGCTCGGTTAAATCCCGGCACCCATAGGTCTCTTAAAACAGACTGGATATAAAAATTGATCTTCCGCATTTTGGGTAATAATGGTATCGGAATGCCACTGACCGAGAGATAAAAAGAAATCCGGGTCATGAGGGGAGGTTCGGGAACAGTTGGCCGTTGTCGGCAGAAGCGCAGATTTTCACTGTTTGCTCTGCACCGGCGAACTGCATCTTGGCTCCCCTTTCACGTGTCGAGGTGTGTGAGGAAAAGCCCTTTGCTGGCGCAGCATGTGCTGCTCTTTCTGCTTGAGCGCCATTCTGGGGACGGTGTCTGCAAGGTATTGGGGCGTATTTTAAGGGGGAAGACGATGGTATTTGGCAATAACCGGATGGCACGGCTTGCGCTGGGTGCGGCCCTGTGGCTGCCGCTTTCCACGCCGTCCGCATTGGCGCAGGCTGTTGCCGGTGCTGGCGAGGCTGCAAGCAGCGCCGAATTGCAGGACATCATTGTGACGGCACAGCGCCGCGCGGAGCGCCTGCAAAGCGTTCCTATCGCGATCACGGCCTTGTCGTCTGACAATCTTGTCGATCAGGGCGTGACCAATCTGGAAGGGATTTCCCAGATCACGCCGAGCCTCAGCGTTGCGTCCTATCCGAATTCGTCGGACACGCTCACGCTCAACATGCGCGGTCAGGGTATTGCTGATGCCGGTCAGATCACCAAGGACGGCGGCGTTGGCCTTTATATCGACGGCTTCTACATCGCGCGCCCGCAAGGCGCTTTGTTCGATATTGGCACCCCTGAGCGGGTTGAGGTTCTGCGCGGTCCGCAAGGCACGCTCTATGGCCGCAATACGACGGGCGGCGCTCTCAACATTATCACCAAGAAGCCGACGGGCAAGTGGGGTGGCGGCGCATCGGTTGAAGTGGGCAGCCGCGATCTCATCCGCACGCTCGCAGATATCGATCTGCCAGCCTTCGGCACGCTCGCCGTGCGGGGCTCGATCGCTTACGTCGATCAGGACGGCTGGGTGAAGAACCCGGGGGCTTACCACCGCTACGGTGAGTTCGGTCAGCTTGCAGGCCGTATTGCGGCGCGCTGGACGCCGACCGACAACCTGACGGTTGATTACGCCTGGGATCGCGGTCGCGTCAGCTCGACGCAGCCCTACTATGTGAATCCGGATCTGGAAGGCGCAATCCCCGGTTATGTTGCCGATCGGGACGAGACCTATGCGCCGCTCGACATCAAGCCGAGCAAGACCTACTTCGTGGACCACCAGCTCACCCTGAACTGGGATGTGTCCGACGCCATCACGCTGCGCTCGTTGTCCGCTTATCGCGGCTTCAAGGCCTTGCAGAATGTGAACTATGGTCTGGCCCAGTCCACGCCGGAATTCCCGGTGGAGGTGGTTCAGTTCCACCGTTACCGGACGAAGCAATATTCGCAGGAATTCCAGATCATTGGTTCGGCGGGCGAGCGCTTCGAGTACACTGGCGGTCTTTACTATTTTCGCGAGACCGGCACGCACTTCCAGCGCCAGGACACCTATCTGGTGCCGTTCGACATGACCTTGCCGACAACGCGTCTGGTCTCAGCCCGAAATATCTCCTACGCGGCCTACCTTCAGGCCACCTATACGCCGCCGGTGCTCGAGGATCGCCTCGATGTGACGGTTGGCGGCCGTTACACGCGTGACCGCCGCAGCGCTGAGCGTAACAGCACGTCCTTCGGCTTCCCGGTCGACGTGGATGTTACCAACCGCCAGCGCTTCTCCAACTTCAGCCCATCGGTTAACTTGTCCATGCAATGGCCGCCCGACGTGATGACCTACGCCAAGGTGTCGAAGGGCTACAAGGCGGGCGGTTCGAGCGAAGGCGCGCCGGATTTCACGAAAACCTATGATCCGGAAAAGGTGACCAGCTATGAGCTGGGCCTGAAATCCCAGGCTTTCGATCGGATGCTGACGTTCAACCTGTCCTTGTTCCAGAACGAGTTCAAGGACCTGCAAATCGACTTCGTGACCGATCCGGCAGACCAGTCGGTTGTGGTGACCACG
Source organism: Pseudomonadota bacterium (assembly GCA_023427285.1). Lineage (GTDB taxonomy): Bacteria > Pseudomonadota > Alphaproteobacteria > Sphingomonadales > Sphingomonadaceae > Pedomonas. The sequence goes on along the minus strand of JAEZBH010000305.1, from coordinate 3,812 downwards.
AACGCCGGCTCGGCGCGGGTGCGCGGCTTCGAAGCGGATATCATGCTCCAGCCGACGCCTGATATGACGCTGCAACTGAGCTACAGCCACCTCGATCCGAAGATCAAGTCGGTCAAGGCGCCGCCTGCCACGGTCTTTGACCCGGCGTCAAATCCGGGCTCGGGCTTCCAGGTGGGCGATGAAATCGGCTCGTACTTCGTGCTGCCGTTCGCGCCGCGCAATGCGCTGACCCTGTCCGGCAACTGGACGTTCCTGCGCACGACCAACAGCGAGTTCAGCATCAACGCGAGCTACAGCTATCAGGAGGCTTATTTCTCGTCCTCCCTGGCGGGTCCGTCGATCGTTGGTCGTGAATTCTACCGCAGCGACGACATCAACAAGGTTGATGCCCGCGTATCGTGGAACACCGAACTGGCTTCCGGTGCGGACCTGACGGTTTCGGTTTACGCTGAAAACCTGACGAACGACCGCTATTCCTCGTTCGTGATCGCGCTGGGCTCGCCGCTCATGGGTTACTCGACCCAGACGGCACCGTATAACGAGCCGCGCACGTTCGGTGTTGAAGCGCGCCTGAAGTTTTAAACGCCGAATAAGGTAACTGCATCCAGAATTTGGATGCGTTTGGGCCGCAGACTGGTTTGCAGTTTGCGGCCTTTTTTTATGCAATGAGGCGGCGGGAGAGAGTTTCAGTTGCTTGACATTGTGCAAATCAAAGCGGTACCAATAGTACCATAAATAAAAGCCGGACCGAGACCATCGGTCGGCTCACCGTGAAAAGGTAACTGCGTCATGTCCTACGAGACCCTGCGCTATGAAATTCATGACGGAGTTCTTGTTCTGACGTTGGCGCGGGCAGCCACAGCCAATGCGGTCAATTCGGTCATGGCGCGCGAATTGCCGGAGGCGTGGGCGCGCTTCGAGGCGGACCCGCAGGCGCGTGTTGCCGTGGTAACGGCGGAGGGCGCGCGGCATTTTTGCAGCGGTGCTGATCTGCTCGATCCGCCGGAGACGGATTTTCCGGGAAATGCTGCAACGCTCCGCTCGATCCGATGGACGGCGATGCAGAATAGCGTCTCCAAGCCCGTCATTGCGGCTGTCAATGGCGGCGTCGTTGGCGGCGGGCTTCATTTCGTGGCAGATGCGGATATCGTCGTTGCCGCAGAGACGTCCTATTTTTCCGACCCCCACGTAGCCGTTGGCTACGTGTCCGCGCTTGAGCCTATTCTGCTTGCGCGCCGTATGCCCATCGGCGCTGTCATGCGGCTTGTGTTGACGGGGGGTATGGAAAAATTCGATGCCGAGACGGCACACCGTCTGGGTCTTGTCGATATCCTGACGCCGCCTGAGGCGCTGCTTGAGCGGGCGCTTGAACTGGCCGGGAAAATCAGCCGCCATTCCCCGGCAGCGGTTGCGCGCAGCCGTGCCGCCATCTGGGGGGCAAAGCAGCACGGCCTTGATGAAGCGCTTGAGCTCGGCTGGCAGGAAATCATGGCGCACAAGGGGCACCCGGACGAGGTGGAGGGGCCGCGCGCCTTTGCGGAGCGCCGCGCACCGGTGTGGCAAAAGCCGGGGCAGATGTCATGATGCTGGACTTCGCACCGATTGGATATGGAACGGTAGGCCTCGCCCGCACGGGCTATGTTGCAGTTTTGCGCCTGCAGCGACCAGAGCGGCTGAATGCCTATACCCCGGAGATGGGCGAGGATCTGGTTCAGGCCTTTGAGTTGACCGCAAAGGATGCAGAGATTGCAGCCGTTGGGGTGACGGGCGAGGGGCGGGCTTTTTGCGCCGGGGCCGACAAGGAGTGTTTTACTGGGGCGCGGGGTCCGTCCGGTCTTGGCTTGGGTGAGGAAGCCTTTGTACGGGGATATGCCCGGCAGATTCGGAACCACCCCAAGCTCACCATTGCCGCCTTCAACGGCGTGGCCGTTGGCATTGGCGTGACCATGAGCCTGCCGATGGATATTCGCCTGGCAAGCGCCAGCGCGGCCCTTAAGCTGAATTTTGCAGAACTCGGCATCATGCCCGGATTTGGCGCAACGTATTTTCTGCCTCAACTGGTCGGCCTTGGGCAGGCCAAAAAATTGCTGTTGTGTGAGAATAGGGTCGATGCCTTCAAAGCGCTTGAACTCGGCCTGGTTGATGAAGTGTTGGATGATGCAGGCTTGCTTGAGCGGGCGTTGTCCTTGGGGCACGCTGCCGCGAAGCTCAAGCCGCATGTGAGATCAGCCATCAAGGAGGCGCTCAACGCCGGGGCAGAGGGGAGCTTTGAGGCCGCCCTTGGCGTTGAGGCGTCCAGCAACCTGCGTCGGGGGCCAAAGCAATGACATCGCAACTTATTCAGTATGATGATCTCGAAGGCCTTCAGTCCTTTGTCAGCGCCGAGTTTGGGCCTTGGGGCAACAGGCTTGAAATCACGCAGGACATGATCTGGCAATTTGCCGAGTTGTCGGGTGATCGTCAGTGGATCCACGTTGATCCCGAACGTGCAACCAAGGAAGGGCCGTTTGGCGCGCCTGTCGCTCATGGCATGCTGATCATGAGTGTCCTGCCGCGCATCATCCCGCCGAATGCCTGGCAGATCACGGGTTATGGCGCGGCTCTCAACTTCGGCTCGGATGGACTGCGATTTTTGTCGCCCGTTCTGGCGGGTATGACCATTCATGCACGAACCCGGCTGGCTGCGGTGGAGAAGCACGCCAAGGGCAGCCTGGTGACGACCGAGACGGCGGTTCACGTCGTTGGTCAGGAAAAACCTGCGCTGCTGTACCGGGTGCAGGTTCTCTATATGCCGAGGAAAGCATGACTTACCTCAAGGATCGGACAGCTATTGTCGGCGTCGGTGAGACCGCGTTCGGCAAGGGGCTGCCGCAAACCGAGCTGGAATTGGCTTGTGAGGCCATTCAGCGGGCCCTTGAGGATGCCGGAGTTTCGGCGAGCGAAGTGGATGCGGTTGGCTCCTATACGATGGAGGCAACGCCAGACTTCGAGATCGCCCGGCAAATGGGTTTTGGCGATCTTCATTTCTTTGCGCAGACGGCGCATGGCGGTGGCGCTGCGCCCGGAACGGTCGGCCATGTCGCCATGGCCATTGCAACGGGTGTTGCACAGGTTGGCGTTGTCTGGCGCTCTCGAAAACGCTCGGGTGCTGCATCGCGGGTTTGGGGACAGACGAACCCTGTTCTGACGGATCACTGGAAATGGTCGCGTCCATCCGGGTTGCTGCGTCCGGTCGATGAAGTGGCGATGCTCGCGCAGCGTTATTTCCACGAGTTTGGCGAGGCGCGTGACGCGCTGGCAACCATTGCCGTTGGTCAGCGGGAGTATGCGCAGCGCAACCCCAAAGCCCAGATGCACGGTCGGCCCCTGAGCCGGGAGGCGTATTTCTCGGCGCGCATGGTGGCTGAACCCCTGTGCCTGTTCGATAACTGTCTTGAGTCTGATGGCGCGGTTGCGCTGGTCGTCACCTCTGCCGAGCGGGCACGTGATCTGCGCCAGCCGCCGGTGCTCATCCATGCGGTCTCGCAGGGGCTGGCGAGCGGGCACCAGTCCATGACCGATTTTCATCGGCCTGACGTGTTTGACGGCTGCTCCAGCGTTGCGGCGCGCAATCTCTGGCGACAGGCCGACTTCGGCCCATCCGACGTGAGCGTGGCCCAGATTTACGATGCCTTCTCTCCGCTGGTTCTTTTCTCGCTTGAGGCTTACGGCTTCTGCGGTCGCGGCGAAGCTGCTGATTTCGTGCGCACGGGTGCGCTGGGGCTAGGCGGGCAGCTGCCGGTCAATACGGCCGGGGGCGGTCTGTCCGAGGC
>JAEZBH010000285.1 GCA_023427285.1 Pseudomonadota bacterium | reverse complement strand
GGGCGGGTGAAGGCGCGCTGGTGTCCGGAAGACTGATGCAGGGTGTGCGCTTTTCGAGATGTGAAATTCTTTTGAACGAACACGTCTCTTTGGAATGTACACGTCTCTTTGGGGTGTGCGCGTCTCTTTGAAATGTACGCGTCTGTTTGAAATGTACACAGGGCGTTTACAGTCGAAGGATAGACTTGTCGTACACGGTAAAGTTTTCAGGCTGCGTGTGAACAGCGCGGCCCGGATCCTGTGACGACATGCCAGCAGCAGGCGCAGGGGCGTCGGCGGAAAGCTGAGGAGTAGGCAATGACGTCGATTTACGACCAGATCGTGACGATGCTTTACATGGTCTGGCGCAAACGTTGGTATGGCCTTGCGGCCATGTGGGCGGTGTGTCTGGTTGGGTGGGGCATTGTTGCGACCATTCCGAACCAGTATGAAGCGACCGCTCGCGTCTTCGTCGATACGAATACGGTTCTCCCCCGGCTTGTGGGCACGGTGAATGCCAACATCTACCGGCAGGTCGATATCGTCCGCCGCACGCTGGTCAGCCGCCCCAATCTCGAAAAGGTGATTCGCCGCTCCGATCTTGACCTCACGGTCGAGGATGAGGCGGGCATGGAGCGCCTGATCGCCGACATGATGAAGAACATCTCGGTCAAGGAGCAGGGGGGTGACCTGTTCACCCTCAGCTACGTCTCCGGCGACCCCAACCTCACGGATGCCCAGAACGCCGCCGTTGCAAAGCGGGTGGTCAGCAACCTCATCAACATCTTCGTTGAGGGGAACATGGAGGGCAGCCGCGAGAGCTACAACGAGACGGCGCAGTTCATCGACCGCCAGCTTCAGGAATATGAGAAGCAGCTCGAAGAGGCGGAAATGCGCCGTGCCGAGTTCCAGCGCCAGTACATGGGCGTGCTTCCGACCGACGTGAACTACAGCCAGCGCCTCGAGACCACCCAGCGCAACCTGCGCGACATGGATTTCAAGATTCAGCAGGCCCAGAGCGCCCGCCGGGCGCTGGCCTCGCAGCTGGCCAGCATTCCGGCCACCCTGCCGAACGGCGGCATGGGGTCCTCGGGCGGCGCGCCGCGCTTCGATCCGTCCACCACCCTTGGCCGCATCGAGGTGCTGGAGCGCCAGATCACCGATTCACTGGCACGCGGCTACACGGAAAAGCACCCGGACATCGTCTCTGCCCGCGACACCATTTCGCGTCTGCGCAAGCAGCATCAGGAAGAGTCGAAGGCCTCGGGCGGCGGTGGCGGCGCTGGCGATGGCGGTGCTTCCAACCCGGTTTATGTCGATCTGCGCAGCCGTCTGTTCGATCGCGACGCCGAGATCGCCTCGCTTCAGGCCCAGCGGTCGCAGTATCAGCAGGAGTTGAACGAGCTGAACGCGCGCGCCGAGACCCTGCCGGGCATCGAGGCCGATCGCGCCAAGCTCAATCGCGACTACTCCGTAATCAAGGCCAAGTATGAGGAGTTGCTGCGCTCCCGCGAGGAAACGCGCGTCGCCTCTGATCTCGACAGCAAGACCGACAAGGTGCAGTTCCGCATCGTCGATCCGCCGCAGGTGCCGTCCAAGCCGTCCGCTCCCAACCGTCCGCTCCTGCTGGCCGGTGTGCTGGCGGCGGGCCTGGGCGTCGGCGTCGGTCTTGCCTTCCTGCTGAGCCAGATCCACACCGTGTTCGTCACGGTTGGCAACCTGCGCAGCACCTTTGCCAACATGTCGGTACTGGGCGCAATCAGCTCCATCACTTCGGAACAGCAGCGCGCGCAGGATCGGCTCCGGCTCGGCGTCTTTGCTTTCTGCTGCCTGGGACTGGCGGGCGTCTTCGTGGCGCTGCTGATCCTGGAGTTCAGCAGGCAGACCCCGGTCATCTAGGGCAAACCTTCGTCAAGCGGATTTGAGAGGCAAGACGGGATGAGTGACGAAACCCCCAAGACGAGCCGCCGCGACGAGGGCGTCTCCCTTCTGGAACGCGCGGCCCGGCGTCTGGAAAAGGCGCAAGCGGCCAAGGGCGGGACGAGCCCGGCCATTGTGCTGGAGCCGACCCCGGCTCCCGCGCCGGTTGCGGACATGGCGGCGGCTGCCGCCGCTGCCGCCGCGGCTCCGCTGGAAGTCGGGCCGGTGGAAGCGGTTGCTGCGGCTCCTGCTGCTCGGCCGGCTGCGCGCCGTACGTCCAGCCGCCAGAGCCGCCGTGGCGAAATCGATTTTCAGTCGCTGCGCACTGCCGGGTTCCTGGTGCCGGATTCGCCGTCGACGCTGACGGCGGAGGAATTCCGCCTTGTAAAGCGCCAGCTTCTGCTGAACGCCTTTGCCAAGGGCGAGGCTGCGATCAAGAACGGCAACCTCATTCTGGTCTGCTCGTCGCAGCCCAATGAGGGCAAGACGTTCTGCGCCATCAACCTTGCGCTCTCCATCGCCTCGGAGCGCGATGTGACGGTGCTGCTGGTGGATGCGGACTTCGCCAAGCCCGAAGTGCTCTCCACCCTCGGTCTTGAGGGCGGCAAGGGTCTCATCGACGTGATCGCGGACCCGAGCATCGATCTGGCGGACTGCCTTATTCGCACCAACATCGAGAACCTGTCGGTCTTGCCGGCTGGCCGTCAGCACCACCTGACGACCGAGCTTCTGGCCTCGGAGCGCATGGGTGCGATGATCGAGGAAATCGCCCAGCGGTACCG
>JAEZBH010000245.1 GCA_023427285.1 Pseudomonadota bacterium | reverse complement strand
GAGGGTCGCGGACCCTCGCGCTCCCAGTCGTTTATTGGCACGCACTCGGGTCACACTGTTACGCTAACTGGATCGAACGTGTGTCCGGCGGATATTGGAAACGTGGCCCGATAAAATGAAAGGGAGGTGCAGGAGGGTTAAGACCCTCCTGCAAAAGACAAAACCTGTTCAGGTATCTACAGACGGCGCGGGGTGCCGGTGCCCATATAGCGCGCCAGGTTAAATTGCAGGCTTGCCACCGCCCGTTCCATGTAAGGGTTGGGCTGGGTGCCGCGGAAGCCGACATTCTTCATGCCCTGCTGCACAGCGGCCATGTTGGCGAAGTCTTGTTGCAGCACCGGTGGCCATTGGTCGGCGGGCGTATATTCCCATTCGGTCTCAGGCGCTTGGCCTGCCGGGAAAAGTTCGTAAACAGCGGCCTCGAAAATGCATTTGTCGGGGTTGTAACCGTAAGGCCGTGCGCTGTAGCAGAGCATGTTGTTGACGGAATGGCCGATCTGGAAGTTCGGAAAAATCTGCCACGCGGTGCCGCTTTTGGCGGTATGGGCCGGCTCAACCGTTGGCCAGATCACGCCGCGCGCTTCGTCGTCCCGACGGGCGGATTCCAGCCAGTGGCGGAGCACGTCTGGCGCGGGCGTGCCTTCGGGCAGTTCGTCCTTCAGGCGCTCTGCTGCCTTCACCAGCGTCATGGTGGTGTTGGTGTTGGCGTTCTCCCACGTGAAGTTCTGCATCTCGGCCGTGGAAATGCGGGCATCGCCCGTGCCGATGCGCAGCTTCGCCTGGTTCTCATCCATGTTCGTGGGTGCATCGTAGCCGATGTTGCTGTGCAGCCCGTGGTTTCTGGCCCAGCCTCTGAATTCTCCAAACGCCATGAATTCCGGGTGCGTGCCGGGGACGTGGTAGGTCTCGTTGAAGGCTTCCAGCGCCACTTTCCAGTTGCAGTCGAACACAATCCATTTGCGCCAGCGGAAGCGCATATTCTGAAGCTGGAACGGGTCAAGCAAGGAGGCGGCGGGCTCCAGATAGTCCCGCAGCGGGCCTGCATCGGGGTCGAGGTTGATCCAGACCCAGCCGCCCCATGTGTCAACCTTGACCGCGCCCAGCCCGGCGCGCTCTTCCGTCAGCGCCCCCTGCCAGTCGTCCTGATGGGGCACGTATGTGCATTTGCCTTCATGGTTGAAGGTCCACGCATGGAAGCCGCAAACGAAATTCATCTTCTTGCCGCGGGCGTTGCGCTTGCCGGGCGGAGTGTCGATGAGGCGGCGGCCCCGATGGGGGCAGACATTGTGAAAGGCGCGAATTTCATCGGCCCCGGTGCGCACGATGATGACGGAATCATCGAGGATATCGTAGGTGAGGTAGCTGCCGATTTCGGGAATTTCTTCCAATCGGCCCGCTTGCAGCCAGACCTTGCGCCACAGCTTGTCGCGCTCGGCCCGCGCATAGTCTTCCGAGATATAAGCCTCAGGCGGAATTGTGACCGCCTGGGCGAGATCTTCGGCTGATGTGACTGCGTTGCCTGTATCGGTCATCGGGCCGTCCTATTGCTTGATTGCGGCGCGGAAGTCTTCGTTCTTGAGAAAGAGCGAGGTGTTGTCTGCGCCCAGATGGGTCCATTTCAGGTTCAGGCCGCCATCCACCAGAATGGTTTGGCCGGTGATGTAGCTGGACATGTTCGACAACAGGAACAGGATGGCGCTGGCCTGTTCTTCCGGCTGGGCGCGACGACCCATGGCGATGGCTGCGCGGTCGCGCTCCACGTCGTGGTCAATGTAGGCACCCGAGCCGGGGGTGATGGTGGTGCCGGGCGCAATGGCGTTGACGCGAATGTTGTCGAGCGCCAGCTCGACGGCGAGTGTGCGGGTCACGGCAACGATGGCAGCTTTCGCTGCGCCATAGGCCAGGTGATAGGGCGCGGTATTCATGCCGCTGATGGACGAGACGCTGACGATGGCACCCGGCAGCCCTTGCGTGCGCAATTCCCGCGCAAAAGCCGTGCTGAGGAAGGCCATTGTCTCAAGGTTCTGGTTGAAGAGCGCGCGCCAGTCTTCACGGTTCATGCGTTCAGCGCGCATCCATGTGCCCGGCGCAGCGCCGCCTGCAATATTCGCCAGACCATAGAGCGTGCCCTTTGCGGTGCGCGCCTGTTCCATTACCGTTGCAATGCCGTCATCGGTTGAGATGTCGGCCACGACGGGGGTGATGTTCAGCCCTTCGGCCACCAGCGGGGCAATATTCTTGTCAATATTTTCCTGAGAGCGACTGACCGCGATGACCGTTGCTCCAACTTCGGCCAGCATGCGTGCGGTGCTGGTTCCAATGCCGCCGCCAGCGGCTCCTGAAACGATCACGATGCGACCTTCAAAGTCGAGCAAACTACGGTTCATCTTTCACTCCCCGGCTTTTTCTATGAAGCCACAGCCTATGCGCGGGCGGCAGACACTGCCAGCCAAGGGCCGGGCTTTATCGCGGCGGCGATGATGATTTGGGCCAGCGGGACAGCGCCTGTCGCCTTGGGTAAAAAGTCAGTCGAACGGACAGGGAGTTTTCGTGTGGGCGCACTGACGGGCAGGGTTGCGGTTGTGACGGGCGCAAGCCGCGGGATCGGTCGGGGAATCGCTCTTGGGCTCGCAGAGGAAGGCGCAACGGTTTACGTGACCGGCAGAAGCGTTGAGCCGGGTGCGGCCCCGCTGCCGGGCACGGTTGGAGAGACCGCCGCCGAGGTGACGGCGCGCGGCGGCGTGGGCGTTGCCGTTGGTGTGGATCACGCTTGCGATGAGCAGGTGGCAGCATTGTTTGAGCAGGTTCAGGCAGAGCAGGGGCGGCTGGATATTCTGGTGAACAATGCCTTTGCCCTGCCGGAGGACCTGACCGAGCCGCGCCCGTTCTGGGAGAAGCCGCTTTCCAACTGGCAGATGGTGGATGTGGGCGTGCGCTCGAATTTCGTGGCGGCGTGGCATGCGGCGCGGATCATGGTGGCGCAGGGGTCTGGCTTGATTGTGGCAACGTCAGGTTATGTGGGTGTAACCTACACCTACGGCACCGTATTTGGCACCTGCAAGGCTGCGGTTGACCGGATGGCGCGCGACATGGCCATCGAGCTGAAGCCGCACAACATTGCTTCGCTGTCTTTATGGCTCGGCCTGACGTTTACCGAGCGGGCGCTGCGGAATCTTGACCGGAACCCGGCGATGAAGGCGCAAACCGTCACCAATCCGCTGGTTGGATCGTCAGTCGAGTTTCCGGGGCGGGTTATTGCCGCGCTGGCAAAAGACGCCAACGTTTTGAAGCGATCCGGCGGCACGTTCATCGCCGCCGAACTGGCGCGCGATTATGGCGTGACGGATATTGATGGATCGACCCCGCCCTCGTTGCGGGCGGAGCGCGGCGCGCCGATCTGGCAGCCGGTTTGAATTCTTGAGGGAGCATCTGATGCCTGAGTTGAGATTTGACGGTCGTGTTGCAGTCATCACCGGCGCGGGCAGGGGGCTGGGGCGGGCCTATGCGTTGCTGCTGGCCTCTCGGGGCGCGAAGGTGGTCGTCAACGATCCGGGCGTCAGCATGAAGGGCGATGCGACTGAAGCCGATCCGGCCGAGGCGGTGGTTGCGGAAATTCGCAAGGCAGGCGGCGAGGCGATTGCCTCCACCGCGTCGGTCGCGACCCCGGAAGGCGGCAAGGCGATCATCGACGCAGCGCTGAACGCGTGGGGCCGCATTGATATTCTGATTCACAATGCGGGCAACGTGCGCGGCGCATCCTTGAAAGAGATGAGCTACGAGGACTTTGAATCCGTTCTCGATGTTCATCTGCGCGGCGCGTTTCATGTGGTGCGCCCGGCGTTCCCGGTGATGTGCGCCGCCGGATACGGGCGGGTTGTGCTGACCGGCTCGATCGGCGGTCTTTACGGCAGCTATAACCAGGCCAACTACAGCACCGCCAAGGGCGGCCTTATGGGCCTGTCGCATGTGGTGGCGCTGGAAGGCGCGGCTGAGGGCGTGAAGTGCAACCTCATCGTGCCCGCCGCCGTGACGCGCATGGCGGAAGGGCGTGACACCTCTGCCTACCCGCCAATGGGGCCGGAACTGGTTGCCCCGGCGGTTGGCTGGCTGGCGCACGAGAGCTGTTCGGTGACGGGCGAAATGCTGGTCTCTATTGCTGGGCGCATCGCCAAGGCCTATGTGGCTGAAACGCAGGGCATCTATCAGCCCGCCTGGACCATTGAGGAGGTTGCGGCGCAGATGGAGGCGATCAGCAACCGGGAGAATGCGTGGGAGCTCTCTCCGGTGCCCTCTGGCCATGCCGATCATATTGGGCGCAGCTTCGAGATGGCGCGCAGCGGCGGGGCATGATGCAGGAACAGCGGCTTGCGCATCTGCTGGACCGGCAGGATATTCTGGACTGCCTGATCCGGTTCAGCCGGGGCATGGACAGGTTTGACCGGGCGCTGTTTCTGTCTGCCTTTCATCCTGACGCAACCATTGCCGCCGGGCCGTTCGTAGGCGGGCCGGAGGCGCTTTATGACTGGGCGGCGCAGATGCACGAGGCAGGGCAGGCCGCCACCCACCACAACCTGCTCAATCATAGTTGCGACATTGAAGGCGATACGGCCCACACGGAGACCTATTATCTCTTTGTGGGCCGCAACCGGGATGACACGAACTGGATGGCAGGCGGACGGTATATCGACCGGCTAGAAAAGCGCGGCAATCAATGGAAAATTGCCCTGCGCACCAACGTGATCGAATGGTCGGGCATGGCGGTGAGCCTTCCCCTTCCTTTTGCTGACGTGCCGGGTGTTCATGCTAATGGCGCGCCCGCGCGCAGCCGGGAAGACCCGTCTTACGCGCGCCCGCTGGTCAACTATCGCCCGCCGCAAATTCCGTAAAGCGGTTTGTTTTTTGCAGGAGGGTCTTGACCCTCCTGCACCGCCCATTTTTGAAGGGCCGTGCGTGGAAAGAAGGGCGCGGCCCTGTAATAAACCTTATCCAGCCCGCTCATCTGTCTGGAACAGGCTCTCCGGAAAAACGAATGGGAGCGCGAGGGTCCGCGACCCTCGCATCATCCTGAAAGTTTATTTGTCATTGCTCTGAAAAAAATCGACGCTGGGGTCGCCGTGGGTGCGGCCGGTATAGCGTTCTTCCCGGAAGGGCGCACCCATCAGGCCCCGCGACCAGTCAGCCGACGGGCCGAAATCCTGCATCCAGTCATAAATCAGGGTGCGCTGGATAATTCGCCACTGCCCGTCGCGCTTCTCCAGCCGGTCGAGATAGCGCCCCGCCATGGTCACGTCGCGCTCTTGCGCACCAAGGTTCATGCGGTGATAGCAGGTAACGTGGGTTTCGGTTGCGGCGCTGCTGCCGCGCAGGGAAATAAGGGTTTGCCCCAGCGTATGCAGCGTATTGGTGACGGCGGGAGAGCCGGGCACCACCCAGGCCAGATACTCTTCGAAATTGCCGGTGAATATGCCGAAATCGAAAACGGCGTCTGGCCAGTAGCCGGAGCGAATGAGGCTGGCATCGCGCCGGTCTTCCCCCCGGCTGATCCGCGCAAGGCAGTCGCGGATCATTTCGCGGTCGATCACTTCGTTTTCGTTCATGTTATTGTCCCTTGAAGCGGGGGGAGCGTTTTTCCTTGAGAGCGGCCACGCCTTCGCGGTGGTCGGCGCTGCGAACGCTCAAGGACTCATAGGCAATGCCCGCTTCCATGACGGCGCTGGCAATGCGCTTCAGCTCCATGTTGGTGAGGCGTTTGGTCCAGCGAATGGCGTTCTGTGCCCCGGCCAGCAAACGCTGACAGAATGCCTCGACGGCCGCATCCAGTTCCTCTGCGGGCAGGCAGTGGTTGATGAGGCCGATCTCGGCGGCCTTCTGTGCGCCCAGCGCCTCGCCGGTGAGCAAATATTCCTTGGCGCGGGCAAGGCCGATGCGCGCGGCCCAGACAACCGCGCCGCCATCTCCGGCAACCAGCCCGATCCCGACGTGGGGGTCGGCGATTTTGGCGGTGTTGACGGCGAACACCACATCGCACAGCAGGGCAACGGTGGCTCCCAGCCCGATGGCGTGGCCGTTCATGCGGCAGACAATGGGCTTGTCGATCTCAAGCATGGTGGAGACGATGCGGCGGGCCTGCGCTGCTTCATGGTCGAACAGGTGCGGGTTGGCCGCGTTGCGCTCCATGTGGGCAATATCGCCGCCTGCGGAAAAAGCCCGCCCCGCGCCCGTCAGCAAAATCACGTCTGACCCGGAATCCA
>JAEZBH010000204.1 GCA_023427285.1 Pseudomonadota bacterium | reverse complement strand
GGTAGGTGCCGCGCGCCACGCCCGCCGTGGCGCGGGACTGGATGGTGGACGTGCCGATGCTTTGGAAGCTGATCCAGCGGAACAGCTCGCCAAAGCCGGGAATTTCCTTGTCCCATACGCGGGCGAGGGCCTCGGGCGTCACGTCGCGTCCGGTGACGCCCGTGCCGCCGGTTGAGATCACGACATCGATTTCCGGGTCGTCGATCCAGGCATCGAGCTGACCGGCAATGGCCTCCACATCATCGCGGATGATCTTGCGCGCGGCAATCTTGTGACCGGCAGCCTCAACCCGGTCCGCCAGCGTCTGGCCGGATTTGTCGTCAGCCAGCGTGCGGGTGTCGGAGACCGTGAGGATGGCGATGTTGACCGGCTGAAACGGCAGGCTTTCGTCAATCGGCACGGGGCGTCCCTTTCTGGCTGAGTGCGGCGGTTTGGGTTTCCGGGGGCGGCAATGGGGCAGATGGCCCTGCCGCCGGCTGCGTCAAGGCGGCGTTGGCGATGATCGGTTGGGGCAGGGGCTGCGGAAACTCCGGCCACCGGCCTCTGGCCAGCGCATCAAGGCTTGAGGGCTCCATGTTGAAGCGGAATTGGTAGAGCCAATAGTATTGCAGCACCCGCTCCACGTAATGCCGGGTCTCGGCATACGGGATGGATTCGATGAACAGCAGCGGGTCGTTCTCGAACGTCTCGAAACTGCGCCAGCGGCTGACGGCGTTCGGTCCGGCGTTGTAGCTGGCCAGAATCTTCGGCAGCAGCCTCCGGTTCGACGGCGAATCCCGCAGGTGCTCCAGATAGGCCTGTCCCGCCTCAAGATTGAACACCGGATCGTTCAGCGAGCCGTTGACGCCGCTGAGTGCGCCCTGCTTGCGCAGCGTTTGCACGGTGCCCGGCATCAGCTGCAACAGGCCGCGAGCCCCGGCTCTGGAGACGGCATCGGTCTGGAAGTTGGATTCCTGAAGCGCCAGCGCGAACACCAGCGCCTTGTCGATGCGCCAGCCGCCATGGGGCACCCAGTCCGGGGCGGGGAAGCGCAGAGACATGGGCGCGGTCTGGCCCGCGGGCGGGCGTTGGCTCAGCCACTTCTGGGTGGACGGCAAACCCAGGGCCGAGGCCAGACGCACCAGCGCATCGTAGTTTTCATGATCGGTCATGCGCCACAGGTGCTTCAGCTCGCGGTCGGCCCGGCCAAGCTGGCCGACGCGTACAAGCGCAACGGCGCGCTGAACGGCGGGAATATCCTTCAGCTGGTTCCAGTCTGCATGGATGAAGCTGGGCGGGCCCCAGTTGAAGGCCGGTTCAAGCCCCAGCGTGCGCAGCGCCAGCAGGCCATAGAAGCTCTCGGGCACCTGCGCCGCCAGCTTGAGCAGGGGGCTGACCTTCCTGGGGCGGCGGCAGGCCATGTGCGCGCGCGCCTCCCAGAAATGGGCGCTGGCCAGTTCATCGGCCCGCAGGCCGGGCTTCTCGCTCATGGCCGCGAAATGCTCGGCGGCAAGCGTGCAGTTTCCCTGCCGCCATGCGGCCAGACCCGCTGTCCAGTGCGCGCGGGCAGCGCCGGGGGAGTCGGAGCCGGTGGCCTTGGTTGCGACGCGAAGCGCGGCTTCCACCTCGCCTTCGATATAGTAGCGCCAGGCCAGTCTCTGGCCCCAGTGGGACAGGGTGTGGGCCGCCAGATCGCCGCGTGCCTGCTCCGCCTTGAAGGCCTCTTCCGCCTCGGCCAGTTTTGTCTCGGAAAACAGGGGCATGAGCCGCTTTTCCAGCCGATTGGCGGCCAGGGCTTCCAGCGGCGTGAGGCGCGGGGCCGTCCACGGGCGCGAGGGCGGCTCCAGCGGGGCCGAGACCCAGCCGCTCGGCACCTCGGGCAAGGCGGCATCAGCGGGGGCTATGGCGCGGGCGCGGTCACGGACGCGGGCGGCGAGCGGATGGCGCAGGTTGTCTGCAAGCCAGCGGTTCAGATCGGCATAGGCCGGATTGCGCTGGGCCAGCAGGCTTTCAGCCTCAATATGGCTGCGCAGCAAGGGTGATCGGGCCTGCCGGGCCAGCCGACGGGCCTGCTCCGTCTGCCCGCTATCCAGCGCGCGGAAGGCTTGCGTGTAGATGCGACGGTCTTCGCTGCCGAGGATCTGCGGGATGCTGGAGGGAATGTTCTGCGCGGACGGCGCTTTTTGTGCAAAGGCCGGCGAGTGGACCGCAACCGGGGCGCAGCTTAGCGCCAGCAGACAGACGGCTGCCCGCACTGTCATCCGTTGGATGGCAGCAAAGCTCGGACGATTTGGCATCAGAGGGAAGTCCCGATCCGGTCCTTGAAGGTCAGCAGATCTTCCCAGGAGAGGCGCTTCTGGGTGGGTTGGCGCAGAAGGTAGGAGGGGTGGAAGGAGGCGAGCACCGGCACGGTGACCTCTCCAAAGGCAATCTCCTTCCACTGACCGCGCAGCCGGGTGATGCCCGCCTCGCTCTCGAACAGGGCTTTGGCAGAGATGCCGCCCAGAGCGAGAATCGCTTTCGGGCGTACCAGTTCGACCTGACGGCGCACGAACGGCTGGCACAGCGCGATCTCCTGCGGCGTTGGTGTGCGGTTGCCGGGCGGTCTCCAGAAGAAGACGTTGGTGATGTAAGTGCTTTCACGGTCGAGTCCGATGGCGGCAAGCATCCGATCCAGCAGATGGCCGGTCTCGCCGACAAACGGCTTGCCCTGCCGGTCTTCCTCCGCAACCGGAGCCTCGCCGATCAGCATAACGCGCGAATCGGGGTTTCCGTCGAAAACAACCGTGCGATTGGCGGTTGCCTTGACCGGGCACCCCTCGAAATTCTCAATCGCTGCGATCAGCTCATCGAGCGTCTTTGCGCTCGCGGCCAGCCGCGCGGCGTCCTCAGCGGCCGCTGACATGCTGACCGAGGCGGGCGCTGCGGACGTGCGCACCTCAACCCTTTGCGGTGCCCGCGAAGGTGATCTCTGGGCGGACGGCTCATGCGGGTCGTATTGCCGCAGATCCGGCTGTCCGGCAGGCATATGCTGGCCCGCAGAGCCGCGATCACCCGCTGGCGAGGGGTGTTGCATCGCCGCGCGCGGCGTCTCGATCGTCTCTGTTGCAGGGGGCTGAGCAAGCCACGAAGCCGGGCTGTCGCTGACCAGCGACGCGCATCCTGCATCCACGAGCCACCTCAAGGCTGCGGCTGCAAGCTGCCCCTCGTCCTTAGCGCCTTCCATCATGGCGGGTATGTGAGAGAGCAAAGGACCTCTGGTCAACCGCTTTTCTGCCTTTTATGAGTGCGAGTCGAGGTAGAGGATTGGGATTCGGTTACCCGATTGTACGGGAGAGGAAATAAAATGACTCAACGCGAAGCCATGCCTTATGACGTGGTGATCGTTGGCGGTGGCCCGGCCGGCCTTTCCGCAGCGATTCGCCTGAAGCAGCTCGCGCAGCAGAATGGCACTGAAGTTTCTGTTTGCGTGCTTGAGAAGGGCTCTGAAGTCGGCGCTCACATTCTCTCGGGCGCGGTCGTTGACCCCATTGCGCTCAACGAGCTTATCCCTGACTGGAAGGAAAAGGGCGCACCGCTCAATACTCCGGTAACCGACAACAAGCATTGGGTGCTCACGAAGAACGGCAAGATCGACATGCCGCACTTCCTGCTGCCCCCGCTGATGTCCAACGACGGCTGCTACACGCTGAGCCTTGGAAATTTCTGCCGCTGGCTGGCGAGCCAGGCTGAAGAACTGGGCGTTGAGATTTTCCCCGGCTTTGCCGGTGCCGAGATTCTCTACAATGAAGACGGCTCGGTGAAGGGCGTTGCCACCGGCGACATGGGCGTTGCCCGCGACGGCAGCCACAAGGACATGTACCAGCCGGGCCTCGAGCTGCATGCCAAGTACACCTTCTTTGCCGAGGGCGTGCGCGGTCACCTCTCCAAGCAGCTGATGGACCGCTTCGCGCTGCGCGAGGGCGTCGAGCCGCAGACCTATGCCATCGGCATCAAGGAGCTGTGGGACATCGATCCGTCCAAGCACAAGGCGGGCACGGTCATCCACACGCAGGGCTGGCCGCTGGATGACGTGGCAGGCGGCGGCTTCATCTACCACCAGGAAAACAACCAGGTGGCCATCGGCTTCGTCGTGGCGCTGGACTACAAGAACCCGTACCTCTCGCCATTCGACGAGATGCAGCGGTTCAAGGACCACCCGGCCATTCGCCCGCTGTTGGAAGGCGGCCGCCGCGTGGCTTACGGCGCGCGCGCCATCAACGAGGGCGGCTGGCAGTCCATTCCGAAGCTGACCTTCCCGGGCGGCGCCTTGATCGGCTGCTCGGCCGGTTTCGTCAACGTGCCGCGAATCAAGGGCAGCCACAACGCGATGAAGAGCGGCATGCTGGCCGCTGAAGCTGCGTTCGACCGCCTGAAGGCGGGTTCGGAAGGCGGCGATGAGCTGTCGGCTTACCCGACCGCTGTTGAGAACTCCTGGATCAAGGAAGATCTCTACAAGGTTCGCAATGCCCGTCCGGCACTGGCCAAGTTCGGCGTCACGCTCGGCACCATCTACACCGGTATCGATCTGTGGCTGCATGATCTGGGTCTGGGCAAGCTGATCCCGTGGACCCTGAAGAACCATCCGGATCACACCCAGCTGGGCCGCAAGGAACACTACTATCCGATCAACTACCCCAAGCCTGACGGCAAGGTGACCTTCGACAAGCTGTCCTCTGTATTCCTGTCGAACACCAACCACGAGGAAGACCAGCCTGTTCACCTGACGCTCAAGGATCAGGATGTACCGGTAAAGCTGAACCTCACCCTCTACGATGCCCCCGAGCAGCGCTACTGCCCGGCTGGCGTCTACGAGATCGTGGGGCAAGATGTTGGCGAGCCGAAACTGCAGATCAACGCGCAGAATTGCGTTCACTGCAAAACTTGTGACATCAAGGACCCGACCCAGAACATCAACTGGGTGGCGCCGGAAGGCGGCGGTGGGCCCAACTATCCCAATATGTGAGGTTCCGTGATCAAGAACAACGCTGTCGCCGTCGCCGCCCTGATCTGGGTATCCCTTCTGGTGGGGAGCCTCCCCGCGACGCCGGTTGATGCCGCGTTGTTGTCGAAATCCGCCGTCTCGTCCGCCACGGACGAGACGGACGGTTATCGGGACTACGTTCTGGGGCGGTATGCCTGGTCCAACGATGAGTTGGGGGCTGCCGCCCATTATTTTTCGCGAGCACTGCGCAGTCAGACGGGCGATCCCGTGCTGCGCCAGCGCACGTTCGAGCTGTCGCTGGCATCGGGCGACCGGCGTCTGGCGCTCTCGACCGCGCAGGACGTGCTGCGGGCCGATCCGCAGAATTCGACGGCGGCGCTGGTGCTGATCGCCGACAAGTTTCGCACCCGCAAATACGCTGATGCCAAGACGCTGACCTCGACGCTGGCCGTTGGCGGCATCGAGGCTGTCGTCTCCCCCATCCTTCAGGCGTGGGCGGTTTACGGTCAGGGCCGCAAGCAGGAGGCGCTGGACAGCCTGCAACCGGGCGAAGCCGATGGCGTCGTGAAGCTGTATCGGCTGGAGCATGCCGGACATATCGCCCTGGCGATGGGCCGCCCGGAAATCGCTCTCGATTACTATCGGCAGGCGCTGGAGATGGACGGCACCAGCCGCTGGCGTCTGCGCCTGTCTGCCGCGGCTGCCGCGCAGCGGTTGGGCCGGGCAGAGCAGGCCGCCGCGCTTCTCAATCTGGAAACGGACCCGGATCGCCACGCCTTTTTCGATGAGGCGCGCAAGCAGCTGGCGAACGGCAAGAAAATCAAGCCGCTTGCCGCAACGCCGGTTGAGGGAATGGCCGAGTTGATGCTGCATGCGGCGACCGACCTGATGCAGGGCGAGCCGATCCCGCTGGCGCTGGTGTTCTCGCGCGTGGCCGAAATGGTCCAGCCGGAGATGATCGAGGCGCGTTTGCTGTCCGCGCGGATGCTGCGCTTTAGCAAGGAATACCGGGGGGCGCTGGCGAGCCTTGAGGGAGTGGAGGCGCAAGGCCCCTTCGGCATTGATGTAATGCTGGAGAAGGCGCGCAACCTTCAGGAACTGGGCCGGGGCGAAGAGGCGCTGAGTTTGTTGGAATCTGCCGCCGTGCGCTATCCGCAAAGCCGCCGGGCACGGGTGGAGCTGGGCGAGACCTTTCGCCGGCTGGAGCGCTACGAAGAGGCGGTGAGCGCCTATTCCGCCGCGATTGCGCTGGTCGATCAGCCGCGACAGCGGGACTGGTTCCTCTATTTTCTGCGCGGCGTTGGCTATGAAAAGCTGGGCCGTATGGCCGAAACCGAGGCTGACCTGCGTCAGGCACTGGCATTGAGCCCGGACGAGCCCAACGTTCTCAATTACCTGGGCTATCTTTATCTGGATCAGCAACGGAACCTGGACGAAGCCAGACGGTTAATAAGCCGTGCGGTGGAGTTGCGACCGGATGACGGCTTTATCATTGATTCGCTGGGGTGGGCCTATTTCATGTCAGGGCAGTACGAAGATGCTGTCAGGCATCTTGAGCAGGCTGTGGCCGTGGAGCCGGGCGATCCGACCATCAACGAACATCTGGGCGATGCCTACTGGCAGGTGGGGCGCACCATTGAAGCGCGCTTCCGCTGGAAGGCCGCCATGGACAGCGAACCTGAAGCCGCTCAGTCGCGCCGCCTGATGTCCAAGCTTGATGTGGGGCTCGATATCGCCAACGCCGCCGCACCGGCACATTCCTCCAAATAAACTGACTTTCCATGACCTCTGAACGTCTTGTTGAGCCTGCTTCGGCCAAGCTTAATCTGTTCCTGCATGTCGTTGGACGCAGGGCGGATGGCTATCATCTGCTGGAGACCCTGTTCGTTTTCACGGAAGCCGGAGACGAGCTGACGGTTTCTCATGCGGATGAATTGTCTCTGACCATTGAGGGGCCATACGCCGGGGTTCTGGCGGGCGAAGCGCAGGATAATCTGGTGCTGCGCGCTGCTCGGGCCTTGGCGGAGGCGGCAGGATTGCCGACCGCGGGCGCGCGGCTTGTGCTGCGCAAGAACCTGCCGGTGGCGGCGGGGCTGGGCGGCGGCTCGGCGGATGCGGCGGCGGCGCTGCGGGCGCTCAACCGGCTATGGGCGCTGAACTGGCCCCTGGAGCGGTTGGCGGAGATCGGCGGGCGTCTGGGCGCGGACATTCCCGCTTGCGTGTACAGCCAGCCGATGTGGGGATGCGGTATCGGCACGGACCTGTCTTCGACCCGATTGGCAGAGGAGTTGCCGGTGGTGCTGGTCAATCCCGGCGTGCCGCTGGCAACGCCGGATGTGTTCCGCACCTATGCCGCGCAAGGGCAGAGATTTACGCCTGAGATGGGTGTGGGGCAGAGTGCAACCCAGCCATCTCTTGATTGGGCAGGCGGGCTGTCGAACGATCTGGAAAGCGCGGCGCGCGCCTGTCTTCCCCTGCTCGATGAGGTGCGTGACGCCCTGACCGGGCAGGACGGCGTGCGGCTTGTGCGCATGGCGGGCTCAGGGCCAACCTGGTTTGCGATTTTCGGAAACGACGCGCAGGCCAAGACGGCGGCAGATCGCCTGCGTCAGGGTCAACCGGGCTGGTGGGTGGCCGAAACGACTGTGACGTGCGGCCAATGACTGTTCTCCTGTCGGAGCTTTGCTTGACGCTAAAAGGGGTGCCCTCTATCAGCCATTACGCTGGCACAAAGGCGGATCAGGGGGAAACCTGTATGAATAACGGGGCAGGCGGCGACCGCATGTCGGGCATTAATGAGCCTACGCAGACCACAATGAACCCAACGGCAACGAGTCTGCGCGGATCTCTGGCCGGCCGGATGAGTGCGGCGTTTATTCTGCTGGGATCGGTCTTTGGGTTCAGTGTGACGGCTCAGGCTCAGGCCCTTGACGCCTCCCTGCTTCAGAATCTGCAAAAGGGCCTGTCCGGCATGGGGGCGTCGAACGTGACGACCTATTCGCCCGTCGACATGTCGCGCCAGGGCGGGGATGGCTCAGGCTTGGGCGATGCATCTGGTATGCTGCCTGGCATGATGGACAGCGAGAAGGCCCTGCGGGAGCAGCAAGCCCGTGCGCTGTTGCTCAAAGCCTACAAGCCTTCCATCATTGAGGCAGAGTACCGAGACCGCACTGGTGACAAGGAGTTGCGCCAGTTCGGTTATGATTTGTTCGAATTAGCTGCCAGTCAGTCCACGTCATTCACCGGTCGCATGAGCGGCAACTATGTCGTTGGCGTCGGCGACGAATTCGTCGTCATGCTTCAGGGGCCGGAGCCGCGCAACATCACCACTCGCGTCGATCACGAAGGCCGGCTGATTGTTGACCAACTGCCCCCGATTTCTGCTGCGGGTCGGCGACTTGACGCAGTGATATCCGATATTCAGGCGGCAACGCGCCAGACCATGCTCGGCACGGAAGCGCAGGTTTCGCTGGGTGCGGTGCGCACCATCTCCGTCGTGGTGGGCGGCGAGGTTGAGCGCCCCGGCCAGTACACGCTGACGGCGCTGAGCGACATCACGCAGGTGTTCGCCCGGGCGCGGGGCATCAAGCGTACTGGTTCGTTGCGACAGGTGCGGGTGGAGCGCGGCGGGCGCAGCTTCACGGTTGATCTTTATGGATTGCTCGGCATCGGCACGCCGCCGAACATCCGCCTTCAGGATGGCGACCGGATCGTGGTGCCGACCATTGGTCGCACGGTGGCAGTGACCGGTTCAGTCGTGCGCCCCGGTATTTTCGAACTCGCGCCGGGCACCCAGCTGACGCTGGCGCAAGCCACCGCTTTTGCAGGCGGTGCGGTGCGACCGAGCGGCAATGAGTATTCGGTTCTGCGTCTTCGCTCGGATGGCGAGGAAGAGGTGGTGTCGCTGACCCAGCAGAGCGCGGCCTTGCAGTCTGGTGACGTGGTTCAGGTCATGGGCCGTGAACGCTCGATTGCGGGCAAGGTCACGCTGACGGGCTTTGTGAGCAACGCGGGCGTTCGCTCTCTCGATGCGACACCGACGGTCAAGTCCTTGCTAGGATCGGTGAAAAATCTCCGCTTGGGCAGCTACCTGCCGTTTGCAGTGCTGCTGCGCCGCGATCCGATTTCCAGCGCAACCGCCTATTCAGGCGTGAACCTGTACGACGTCTTTTATGAAAATCAGGATGTGGCGCTGCGCAGCGAGGATCACCTGATCATCCTTGGAAACAAGGATATTGCTTTCGTGCAAAGCCCGGAGGTGCGCAGCATTGTTCTTGGTCAGCCCAATCCGATCAAGGAATGCCGCTCGCTGGCGCATCTGGAGCTGCTGGTTCAGGACAGCCAGTCTGACCGCTTTGCAGCGGTAACGCGCGGCTCGTTCATTGTCGACAAGGGCAACGGGCTTGATCTGGCCGGTTCGGGCGGGGCGCAAAACCGTCTCGGCATCTCAAATATGGGCCAGCTGGAGACTGTTCAGCAGCAAGCAGGTCTGGCTGGGCAGAGTCTTCAGATGAAGGCCGGGCTGGCTGGTCTGTCGCTGCCTGTGGAACAGCCCAACGCTGATCAGCAGCGGACCAATGATCGGGACCTGGACACGCAACTGCGGGAAAGCGATCCTGAGAAGTATCAGGAACTGCTCAATCAGATTTGCCCGAAAGTCTTTGAGGACAATCCTGCGGTTCTGCCGTTCCTGCTGGAAAACGTCGTGGTTCTGGGCGGCAACCTGCGCCGTCCGGGTATTTATCCCGTGTGGGGCACGGTTCCGGTTCCCGTGATCGCGTCGGTTGCAGAAGGTCTGGCAAGCCGGGCCGAAAGTTTCTCGATCGATCTCACCCGTTCGGACCCCTACAGCGGCGCAACGCACCAGAGCGCCATGCAGGGCACGCTTGAGACCTTCGATACGGTCAAGGTGTCGGCGGGCGATGACCTGCGCTTCAATACGCTTCAGCCGCAATATGAGGTGGGTGCGGTTCTGCTGACGGGCGAGTTCCTGCGGCCGGGCCTTTATTCCATCCGCAAGGGTGAGACCCTGTCGCAGTTGATTGAACGTGCGGGCGGCATTTCGGAATACGCTTATCCGTACGGTGCGGTCTTTACCCGCCGCAGCGTGAAGCAGGCGCAGCAAGAAGGTTTCCAGCGGACAGCCCGAGAGATGAAGACCGCTCTTCTGGCCGTCTCGGCCCGCAAGAACGTGAGCGCGGATGCTCTGGCCGGCGCAATGTCGCTGACACAGGAGCTTGCATCGATCGAATCCATGGGGCGCATGGTCGTGGAGGCCGATCCGGAAGTGCTGGCGGCCTATCCGGAAGCCGATACCGTGCTTGAGGCTGGCGACTCCATCTATATGCCCAAGAAGCCCAACTTCATTCTGACGGTTGGCGACGTGCTGAACCCGGGCGCCCTGCAATTCTCGCGGGGCAAGAGCGCACGCGACTACATTCAGGAAGCGGGCGGCATTCAGCGCTCGGCAGATGATGGCCGTGCGTTTATCGTCTATCCCAACGGCGTTGCCCACCCGCTGAAGACCTCCGGCTGGTTCCGCACTGCGCAGGCGGTTGTGCCGCCGGGCAGCACCATTGTCGTGCCGAAGAATATCGATCCGCTCTACACTCTCGACATCGTCAAGGATGTGGCAACGATTATCGGTCAGTTTGCAACTTCGATTGCTGCAATCGCGGTAATTGCGAACCAGTAGTGTATCTTGCATCCACGGCTTGATCGAAATGCCGGACGAACGGCCAACAAAAGAAAGGGAGCTTTCATGACCGCACAGGTAGGGCCCAAGACTCGAGTGGCCGTTATCGGCCTGGGATATGTAGGCCTGCCATTGGCGGTCGTTCTTGCACGGCATTTCGATACGGTTGGCTTTGATATCAATCAGGGCCGGGTGGATGAGCTGAAACAGGGACATGATCGGACGGACGAGGTCACCAAGGATGCCTTGCTGGCCTCGACCCTGAAGCTCACGACCAATGTTGAAGACTGCCGCGGCGCGGACGTGTTTATCGTCACCGTGCCGACCCCGGTGGATGACACCAACACGCCGGATCTCCGGCCGGTGATTTCTGCATGCCGCAGCGTCGGCAGCGTCCTGACGCCGGGTGCCGGGGCGATCGTGGTGTTCGAGAGCACGGTTTATCCGGGCGTGACCGAAGACCTGTGCGGCCCTGAACTGGAGCGCGTGTCAGGACTGAAGCGCGGGGTGGATTTCTTCCTCGGCTACTCGCCGGAGCGAATTAATCCGGGTGACCGTGAACATACCGTCGATCGGATCACCAAGGTGATTTCCGGCGAGAATCCGGAGGTTCTGGAGGCGCTTGCGGAACTCTATGGCCGTGTGACCAGCGGCGGCGTGTTCCGCGCCAAGAGCATCAAGGCCGCCGAAGCGGCCAAGGTGATCGAGAATGCGCAGCGCGACATCAACATCGCGTTCATCAATGAAGTGGCGATGATCTTCCAGAAAATCGGCCTGTCGGCCTATGATGTGCTGGAAGCCGCAGGCACCAAGTGGAACTTTCTCAAGTTCTCGCCGGGTCTGGTGGGCGGCCACTGTATTGGCGTTGACCCGTATTACCTGTCTTTCCGGGCTCAGGAGCTGGGTCATGATCCCAAGGTCATCCTCGCTGGCCGCACCATCAATGACGGGATGGGGCGCTACATCGCCGATTGCGTTCACGAGCGGGTCGGGCCCAATGCGCGCATTCTGGTGCTCGGCCTGACGTTCAAGGAAAACGTACCTGATTTGCGGAATTCCAAGGTCGTTGACGTTATTCGCGGCCTTGAGGAGCATGGCCATACGGTGCGTGTGCATGACCCGCTGGCCGATGGCGCAGAAGCGCACGAGGAATACGGCGTTCGTCTCCTGCGCCGCAAGGCGGACATCCGCCTCGATGATCTGGCACGCGCATTCGAGACGGAGCCGTTCGATGCCATTGTCGCTGCCGTGCCGCACCAGATCTATGCGGAGATGACTGCTGAGCAGATCTCGGCGCTGGTCAAGCCCGATGGACTGGTGGCGGACATCAAGGGCATGTGGCGCAATGTGGATCTGCCG
>JAEZBH010000136.1 GCA_023427285.1 Pseudomonadota bacterium | reverse complement strand
CCCCACGCCGCTATGCATTTTATGCATATATTTCAAAATACATTAATAACAAAAGGATAGCATATTATTTCAAGGTTCAATCTCAGAAATTGGACGCAAACGCCCCAAGATTCTCTGGAAGGCTATTTTTCTGAGGAAATTAACGTAACATACTGTATTAATAGATATTTTGTCAATGCCAACAGTTTCCAGCGCCGAGCTAGATCTGGGCGATACGGCAAGCACGCTGCCCCACTGAATTCTTGCCCAGTAATGGAGCTAATACGTTCACAGGGCACAGCCTCGGCAAGAGGGAAAACCGCTGAAGCGCCCCGCCCTCTTGCCCCTGATTTTCACCTGTTTTGATAACGACACGTCAGCGGAGCGCGACGCTGTCAGCCGAAATGATCTGCTCGATCGGACGAGGGGCCACGCCCTCCATGTCGACAAGGGAGACGGTAATGTACCCCTTCTCAAGCTCACCCGCATCCGTGCCGGCCGTGTTGGCTGGCGGCAGATCGAGCAACGGCTTGTAGTCGGTGCCGCCCTCCGCGACAGCCGCACCCGGCTGGAACCCCTTGATCGAGAAAACCTTGCCCCCCACCGGCACCAGCTTCACCCCCTTAGGCTCGGCAGGCACGTTGACGGAGAGGACATAGGGCTGAGTGTGACCGCGGCGATGCAACTCCGTTGCCAGGCGCGCGGTATAGCGGGCGGCCAGCGTATAATCCATCTCGACGCCCGGCCGGTAGAAGCGGGAGACCGCAATGGCGGGCACGCCCAGATGCGCGGCCTGACGCGCCGCACCAACCGTGCCGGAAAGGAACACGGCCTCTCCCACGTTCTCCCCCTTGTTGATGCCGGAGACGACAAGATCAAACGGCTTGTCCGCTCCAGCACCGAGCACACCAAAGATAGCCGCATCCGCCGGGGTGCCGTGAACGGCGTATCGCTTCACGCCATCGCTAGACTCGCGCTCATCGACTCGCAGCTTTCCGGCCATGAAGGAAATCGACTGACCAGCGCCAGAGCGATTCTGTGCGGGCGCGGAGACAACCACGGTGGCAATCGGCTTGAACGCTTCGACCAACGCCTTCAGGCCATCCGCATCGATGCCGTCGTCGTTCGTGATGAGAACGCGCATGGGCGGCTGCGCCTCCGGCCGGGCAGCAACCCCGCCCTGCCCGGTCGCCACAGCCAGAACGAGACCCGCCGCGACAGTGCGGACCACCCCATTGAAATTGCGCATGAAATTCCTCCCCCTTGGATCTAGGCAGCATTTGCTGCGGTTTCTGTCTCGGGTATTGCCCGCCAGAGGGAGTGTCAATCCAGCCCCCCGCTTACTAGCGATGCGCTTCGGCCCAGACGTGCGCCCATCAGGGCAGGACGATACAAAAAGAGCCCGCGTTTCCAACAAGAAGCGCAGGCTCTTTCCGATTTTCCTCAAAGGAGGCCGGGCTCAGCCCTGACCCGGCGCTCCGGGCAGAGCCGGCTGATAATAGCCGGCACACCAACCGCCATCGACCGACAGCTCCGCGCCCGCCACATAGGAAGCTTCATCGCTTGCAAGGAAAAGGCTGGCTTTGGCGATTTCCTCCGGCTTGCCGATGCGCTGAAGCGGCACGCTGGTGAAGTCATTGCTCATTTCCTCGGCCGAGCGGCCGAGCGGGTTGCCCATGACCGTATCCACGCCGCCCGGATGGATGGAATTGACGCGCACACCGTGCGGGCCATATTCCAGCGCCGCCGACTTGGTGAGACCGCGCACCGCCCACTTGGAGGCCGTGTAGGCGGACAGGCCGTTGCAGCCGCGCAGACCGTCGATGGACGAGATGTTGATGATAACGCCCTTGCCCTGCTGTTTCAGGACGGGGCCGATGGTTTTGATGCCAAGCAGGGTGCCGACGACGTTGATGCCGAGCACGCGCTCGATGTCTTCCTTCACCAGCGTCTCGATGGCGCTGAAATGAACAATGGCGGCGTTGTTCACCAGAACATCAATGCGACCAAAGCGGGCCTGCGCTTGCGCAGCAACCGCCTGCCACTCATCTTCATTGCGCACGTCATGGCGCACGAACAGAGCCTTGTCGCCAATTTGAGCGGCAAGCGCCTCGCCTTCTTGCGTCAGAATGTCGGTAATGACGACCGATGCGCCTTCTGCGGCAAACAGCTTGGCGGTTTCCGCGCCCATTCCGCGGGCGCCGCCGGTGATGACGGCGACCTTGCCTTGCAAGCGTGCCATGAGTCCCTCCCCCGAGAGTTGTTGGTTGTTGCTATGATATTCGCACGAGCATAGCCGATGCGCGGCACCGCACTACCTGCCAACGACCACAGTCTTTGCTGGCGTCCTATTCCTCGTCGTCCTCGTCATCCTCCACTTCGATCGAGCGGGTGATGCGGGCCATGCGATCGGTGTATTTCATCGTCTTGACCGCAACCGAGGTCTCGACATGACGGACACCCTCGATCTGGCGCATCTGATTGTTGGCGACATCGAGCACTTCATCCAGATCGCGGAACAGGCCAATGGCGAGAATGTGATACCGGCCAAGCGTGATGATGACGCAGTTGATCGGCGCGATTTCGGCAATCTGGCGCGAAATCTCCTGCACCCGAGCTTGCTCCACCTGCACGCCAAGGAACACGAGCTGGGGCGAGCCCAGATAGGCGGTGTTAGTAATGGCCGTGAAGCGGATCAGATTTTCCTGCTGCAACCGCTTGATGCGGCCACGAATGGTGCCCTCCGTCACGCCCAGATCGGCGGCAATGCGGCGATTGCTGACACGGGCATCCCGCGACAGCAAATTAATCAGCCGCATATCCAGTTCATCAAGTTGGATACCGCTCATCATGCCTCCCGGCTCGCCATCGGCGCAACGTCGAATTCATAGCGGATGACATCCACCGCAATAGACGGATCGAGATTGCGGATGCCCGCAATCTTGCTGACCTTGGCCAACAGGAAATCCGGCAGGTCATCCATGCTGCGAAGCGCAACCAGCAGCTCGATATCATAGCGGCCCGTGACCAAATGGGCGCTGAATACCTCCGGCAGGGCGGCAAGATCGCTCGCCACGTCTTCGGCCGGACGCCCCTCCACCTCAACGCCAACCGCCAGCAGCGCGTTGAACCCGAAGGCCGCAAAGTCGGACACCGCGACGACCCGCATCGCGTTGGCCTCTTCCAGACGCCGGATACGGGCGCTGACCGTGGCTGCCGCAAGGTTGAGCTTGCGCGCAATCTGCTGATTTGTGGCCCGTCCGTTGCGGGTAAGCAATTCGATAATCTTCAGGTCGATCTCATCGAGCTCCTGAAGGTCGTTCGGCCCAGACACCATGTTGCCAGCCCCTTCGGCAGTGCTTCGTACGCGCATTTGATCAGGCCGCAAGCAGATGCGCGGCAACATGGCCACGGTCAACGGGAATGTGCGCCCCGGCAATACAGATCATTCGCCCTTCAAGATGCCCCATGTGCCCTTGCCCTTACCGTGCCCCTTGTAACGCACACCCTGACTGAATCAGGAAACTATACGCCATTTTCGCATTCATATGACGAAATATTTGCGAATTCAAAGGCGGCGAGCCAATATCGCAACTGAACTCGTAAAAAGGGGAGAATTATGAGCGACCTGGAACGCCGCATTGCCCGCCTGGAGGCGGAATCGGAAATTCGCCACCTGAAAGCACGCTATCTGAATGCCTGCGATGCCAAGGACATCGATGCAATTCGCGAGTGCTACATCGAAAAGGGTGCGGAAATCGTGTTCCCTCCGATCGGCACCTTCCATGATCGCGAAGGCTTGGTTGAGATCTTCACCCAGCTGGCGGCCACCACGCCGATCATCGACAGCCATCAGGCGCACAACGCCGAGATCAACGTGATCGACGAAAACAACGCCGAGGCGCGCTGGAGCCTGGCGTTTGTAACCTATCATCCGGAGCTGAAGACCTTCCGGCTGCTCAGCAATTTCTATCACGACCGCTATGTACGCACCGAGAAGGGCTGGCGCATCGCCTACAGCCGCTCTGAGCCCCGCCTGATTTTCGACGGCAAGGTGACGGATGCCAACGGCGTGGAAATTGCCAACATCCCGGCACCAACCGCATAAACGGGCCACCAGAGGCAACAAGGCAAGCCGTGATCCGCCCAGCGTGGATCGCGGCTTTTCTGTTTGGGCAGGCTGGCGGCATTCACATCAGGGCCTCAACCGGCGCAGGCCGCTGGCGCACGCCCAATACTACCATTTCTATGAGTTTAGATACGCCTGGCGCTGCCGCCCCTTGCCAAATCATCAGATGTATCTGCAAGTTTTGGCCGAAATTATCCGCGTATTGCACTGCAATTACAAAAATGAGGGGGAGCACGCCCAATGGCATCTGCCGGGGCGTGCCGCATAAACGGGTCAACGGCAATGGCAGTCAATCAAACCGAGCAGACAGTGTCCGCTCGCACCGGCGAAACAGCACCGCACACGGCAAAACGCAAACACGGCCTGTTGAAAGCGACAGGCATTATTGCCGCGCTCGCCGCAGCGGCATGGATCGGCATCGAACACCAGCCCCAGAACTGGTTCCGCGCCAAGCCCGCGCTGGACTACAGCGGACCCGTTGCAGGCTGGAACACCTGGGGCAACGACGCAGGCGGCACCCGCTATTCCCCCCTTACCCAGATTACGCCTGGGAACGTGTGGGCCATGAAGCCAGCCTGGACCTATCACGTCGGCAAGATCAATGCGCCCGATAACCTGTCTCCAACGCTTCAGGTCACGCCCATCATTGCCGAGGATCGGATGTACATCTGCTCCGGCACGGGCCGGATTGCCGCGATCGACCCGGAAACCGGCAAGGAACTCTGGGCAGCCGACCCGCAATCGGACAATTTCAGCACCTACCTGATCAACTGCCGCGGCGTGACATACGCTCGTGATCCCCTTGTCCCTGAGGGCGAGGCCTGCGCCGGGCGTATCTTTGCGGGCACGCTCGATGGTCGCCTTGTCGCGCTGGATGCGGCCAACGGCAAACAATGCAGCACCTTCGGTCAAAACGGCATCCTCGACCTGAAGCCGGGCCTGGGCAAAACCGAGCGGGGCGATCTGGCCATTTCCTCGCCGCCTGTCGTCATCGGCGACAAGATCGTGGTCAACGGTCGCATTCCCGACAACATGCGCGTGGATGTGCCCGCCGGGGCCATTCGGGCCTTTGATCTGCACACCGGCGCTCCGGCATGGGCCTGGAACCCGCTGCCGCCCGGCATGACCGACGCTGATCTGGCCAAGGACGGCGAGCCTTTCGTCCGGGCAACGCCCAACTCCTGGGCCCCGATGGCTGCCGATCCCGACCTGAACCTTATTTACGTACCAATGGGCAATGCGGCCCCGGATCACATCTCCCACGTTCGCAACGGGCTGGACTATTACGCCTCCTCCGTTGTGGCACTGGAGGCGACAACGGGCAAAGTGCGCTGGCACTTCCAGACCGTGCACAAGGACGTATGGGATTACGACGTTCCGGCCCAACCCGTGCTCTTTGACATGCCGACCGAGAACGGCCCGGTGCCTGCTCTGGCGCAGGCCACCAAGCAGGGGCACATTTTCATTCTGGACCGCCGCGATGGCACGCCGCTGTCTCCGGTTGAAGAGCGGCCGGTGCCGCAGAGCAAGCTGCCGGGCGAAGTGCTCTCGCCAACCCAGCCCTTCCCTGCCAATCCAGCCTTTATCGTCCGCAAGCCGGAGCTGAGCGAAGACGACATGTGGGGTTTCACCCCCTATGATCGAGCCAAGTGCCGCGAGCAATTCCGTGAACTGGACTATGCCGGCATGTTCACGCCGCCCTCCACGCGCGGCTGGATCAACTGGCCGAGCTTCATGGGAGCCTCCAATTGGGGCGGTGTTTCCATCGATCCGGAGCGGGGCATCCTGATCGCCAACACCACCCACATGGCCGCCAAGATGACGCTCATCCCCCGCGAGGAGACAGACAAGCGGCTGAAGGCGGGCGAACAGATGCTGCCGACGTTCGGCGCGCCTTACGGATTGAAAATGGAGCCGTTGCTGTCGCCCTTTGGCGCGCCGTGCAACGCCCCGCCTTGGGGCAAGTTGACCGCAATCGACCTTAAAGCCGGGAAAGTTCTGTGGGATGTGCCGCTTGGCTCCACCCGCGACACTGCTCCGTTCCCGCTCTGGTTCAAAATCGGCGTACCCAACATGGGCGGCTCGGTCATCACCGCCTCGGGACTGGTCTTCATCGGCGCAACCACCGACAATTTCTTACGCGCCTATGACGTCAAGACCGGGGAAGTTGTCTGGAAGGCCCGACTGCCCGGCGGCGGACAAGCAACGCCCATGACCTACCGCCTGCGCAAGAACGGACGGCAGTATGTTGTGATCGCCGCAGGCGGCCACAAATACCTCGGCACCAAGGTGACGGATGCGATCGTTGCCTATGCGCTGCCGGAGTAAAGCGGCGTAAATATACCGGGAGACGACGGGCTCGGACCTGTCGTCTCCCAAGCTTCACCAAGTTCAGCTGAAGTTGAACGCAAGGCTGAAGGTCAGCGCATCGCCCGGCAGTTCAATGGGCGGCGCCGGAAACGGAGCAGAGGCGCGAATGGTGCGTAGCGCCAGCCGGTCCAGCAGCTTGTTGCCGCTGGTGCGCTCGATACTAGAAGAGAGCAGCCTCCCCCTGTGATCGAGCGTGAAGGAAACAACCGCCTCTCCTTCAAGATGTATTCCCTGCGGACGGCGCGCCGCCACCCATTGCCACAGCACTTTTTGATAAACATCCCGCGTCACATGCGAGCTCGCCTGAGCGGACTCGGCACGTGCGGGCTTGGGATGTGCGCCAACAGGGCGGGCGGGCTCTGACGGCCCCGCGCCCGCGCCCAAAGAAGGCGCAATCGGCAAAGCAACTGGCGCGGGCACAGGCGCAAGATCACCCCTTGTTTTGATGCTCTGCGCCTCCGGCAAAGGGGCCTCGCCAGCGGCAACCGCGATATCCGGCGGCGCAACCGCCAGAGGGATTTCCGTTAGTGCGGTCTCTGGCTGCGCTGGCAACACCTGCTCCGGTGCAACCGCGATGAGAGCCAGTGTGGGTGGTTCTGCCGCCGCGCCACGAGGGAGCATCCCTTCGGTACGCGGCAGCAGGATCGCGCCTGCAAGTCCGGCATGGAGCAGCAGCACGGCCAGCAGCGACAGCCCGCGCGCCGTGCCGGATTTGCCATACCGGACATGCAGGCCGGAGCGCATCAGAACTTCGCCGTCAGACCAACGTTGAACGAGCGGCCCCGCCCCGGCACCGGGCGCAGCGTGCCGTCTGCCTTCAAGTCACCCAAAGACATGCCGCCCAGCGGTAGATCGTATCCGGTGTCGAACAGGTTCTGCACCTCAAAGGTCAGGCGCAGATTCTTCCAGCCATAGCCCGTGCGCAGGTTAACGAGTGCGTAGCCATCGGTCTCGGGTTCATGACGCGTGGCGTCAACGCGGGTCTTGTCTGTTACTAGCTCCAGCTCTGCTGCGCTTTCCCAGCCTCCCAGCCGGTGCTCAACCGCAAGCGTCGCATTCAGAGGCATCTGATGATACAGCGCGCCGCCATCATCGAGGTTGTGACCGCGCACCCAGCTCGCAGTCGCGCTCAAGCGTGCCGCGCCCGCTCCAGCCGACGTCCACAGAGGCAACGCGCCGGAGACGTCCAGACCATAGAACTCGGCGTCCTGATTCTGGAATTGCAGTTGCACAAACCCGCCTGAAAGATCGGCAATCTTTACGGCATCAATATAATTGTTCACCCGCGTGTAATGGGGCGAGACGCGAAGCTGCCAGCCCTGTTCGCCGCCGCCCGCAAAAGTCACCGCCGCGCTCAGCGTATCGGCAGATTCCGGCTTCAACTCAAGGTTGCCGACATAGCCGTTACCATCGCCATACCAGCCGATCATGCGGCTTGCCATAGAGGTCCGACCCCAACTGTAACGCTCGTAAAGGCTGGGCGAACGGGTTTTATGAGCATAGCCCGCCTCAAGGGTGGCAACGTCGCTCAGGGCATAACGGGCCAGCGCCGACAGGCCCCAGTTGGCATCCCGCTTTGAGCGATCCGCCGCATTGAATTCTGCCGCGGCCATGGCATCGGCCATGTTCATCATGCCGTGGCCGTAGGGCTGAACTTCGCCGGTGTTCATCCACACGAAATCGGTGCGTGCGCCGATGAGCGTGGTCAGCCGGGGTGCCCAGGCCGCCTCCCATTCAGCGTGAATGCCAAACCGGTCGCGCGTGCCGTTGTTGATATTCACATAGGCATTCGGCCCCATCATGTGGCTGCCCGCAACGGCTGGCCATTCGTCATGCAGACGTTGATGGTGGAATTCCGCGCCCAGCCGCAGCGTATCGCGTGCGCTGGCCGGAATGTCTGCCTTGAGCGCGCCGCCCCAGCTTTCGCTGTCGGTGTTCATCGGCATGCCGCCATTAGTGGTTCCGCCCTTGTCCTCAAGGAAGTTCATGCGGTGGCGGGTATCGCGATAGTATCCGCTCGCCTCCACATCGCCCCAATCAAAAATGCCCTGCCAGCGACCATTGGCGAACCACGAACGGTTCGAGGTCATGTCCATGTACTGATTGGCGAAGCCTTCGTAGGGGCTGTACTGATAGCCGCCCTTTACCTCAAA
>JAEZBH010000127.1 GCA_023427285.1 Pseudomonadota bacterium | reverse complement strand
AATTTGATTATTTCCGCAGCGGGACGCAGCCCCTCTGCACTCCCCTTCGTTTTTATCGGAACATAGTTCCAGCACCTCTTCCAGATAAGCTGCTGCTTCAAAATGCTCAGCGGGCCGCATCTGGCCTATCGGACATCCTCATCCGATATCCTTTGAGCTTTGCATCAACCCTGACGGATGAACCTCGAAACACGGCCGCTCAAACGAAGTGGGGTGCAGGGGTTAAGACCCCTGCAAAATTCTTCAAAAAATCATAAATTCACGCTTTGTGCGCAGGCGTTGCGCGGGCGGGCCAGGGATCGGTCAGGTCTTCGAGCGCGATCTCGACGCATTCCACGTCCAGCCGGACGGCGGCGGGTCCGGCAAAGTCGAGATCGATGGTGGCGGCGCCGTCCTCGCCGGGCGTGACGGTCAGGGCGAGCAGCTCGAGCACGGCCTCCTGATCGGCGCGGGCGGGCCAGCCCTTGCGAGCGGCCTTCAGCACGCCCTCGATGCGCAGCGCGGTGCGCACCCGGCGGGGTTCCTGCTCCACCTCTTCCCAACGGAAGCGGTTCATCAGCAGCACGAAGCGGCGCTGTTTCGGATCGAGATGCACTTCGGAGGGGCGCACCACCGCATCCTGCACCAGCGCGGAGATGACGGGCACGTCCTCGCTGTCCTGAGCCAGAAGCCGGAGTGATTTTACCATGCGCTCACCTCCAGAGAGCCTTTTCCGATCTGATTGCATCAGATCGCGGCTCTAAACTCTTTACTGGTCGCACTTTCTTAAGCGCAGGATGTGCCATCCTGCTCGAAAGCTGCTCTAGCCCGCACCCACATGGGGGCGGCACCGTCAACCGGCGCTCACCCGCTCGATATCGGCGCCAACGGCGGAAAGCTTTTCCTCCAGCCGTTCGTAGCCCCGGTCAAGATGGTAGATGCGGCTGACCGTGGTCTCGCCGCGGGCCGCCAGTCCGGCAATAACCAGGCTCATGGAGGCCCGCAGGTCGGTCGCCATGACCGGCGCGCCCGTCAGGAACTCAACGCCGCGCACAAAGGCCGAGCGCCCGCGCACCTGAATATCGGCCCCCATGCGCGCCAGCTCGGGCACGTGCATGTAGCGATTCTCGAAGATCGTCTCGGTCAGCACGCTGGCGCCGTCCGCCAGGGCCAGCATCGCCATGAACTGGGCCTGCATGTCGGTCGGGAAACCCGGATAGGGCGCGGTGGTTACGGAAATACCCTTCAGACCACCCGCGCTGCGGCTCACCTTCAGGCTGTCGCGGCCGGCGATGATTGAAACACCCGCCTCCTCGAACGCCTGAATGACCGAGCCCATGGTGTTGGCGTTGATGCCGGTCAGCTCCAGCTCGCCGCCGGTGATGGCAGCGGCGCAGGCATAGGAGCCCGCCTCGATCCGGTCCGCCATGACCGCATAGGTTGCGCCGTGCAGACGGGTCTTGCCCTTCACGACGATGCGCTCGGTGCCGACACCCTCGATCTCCGCGCCCATGGCGGTGAGGCAGTTGGCCAGATCGACGATCTCCGGCTCACGCGCCGCGTTTTCGATCACGGTCTCGCCATCGGCGAGCGTTGCCGCCATCAGGATGTTCTCCGTCGCCCCCACCGACACGAAGGGGAAACGCACCACGCCGCCCTTCAGGCCATCCGGGGCCATGGCCTTCACGTAGCCCTCGGCCAGTTCGATCTTCGCGCCCAGCGCTTCCAGACCCTTCAGGTGCAGGTCGATGGGACGGGTGCCGATGGCGCAGCCGCCCGGCAGGGAAACGGTCGCCTCGCCGCAGCGGGCCAGCAGCGGGCCGAGCACGAGGACGGAGGCGCGCATGCGGCGCACGATGTCATAGGGAGCCACCGTGTTGGTGATGCGGCTGGCCTTCAGCGTCATCACCCGGCCGAATTCCTCGGGGCGGGAGCCTTCGAGGATCATCGACACGCCATGCTGGTTGAGCAGGTGAGTGAAGGTGTCGATATCCGCCAGACGCGGCAGGTTGCGCAGGGTCAGCGGCTCTTCGGTCAGGATGGCCGCCGGCAGCAGCGTCAGCGCCGCGTTCTTGGCACCCGAGATGGGAATGCGCCCGCTCAGCGGTTTGCCGCCGCGAATGATGATCTTGTCCATGAACTCTATCCTGTTTCGGCGGCTCTTGATTTCACGAATGAAGGCCCAGGCACATTACATCCGTAATATTACATCCAGCACATTACAGACGCGGCAGGGTGACGCCGCGCTGGCCCTGATACTTGCCTGCCCGATCCGCATAGGAGACCTCGCACGGCTCGTTGCCCTTCAGGAACAGGAACTGGCATGCTCCCTCGTTGGCATAAACCTTGGCGGGCAGCGGCGTCGTGTTGGAGAATTCCAGCGTCACGTGCCCTTCCCAACCCGGCTCAAGCGGGGTGACGTTCACGATGATGCCGCAGCGGGCATAGGTGGATTTGCCAAGGCAGATCACCAGCACGTCGCGCGGGATGCGGAAGTATTCCACCGTGCGCGCCAGCACGAACGAGTTGGGCGGAATGATGCACACGTCCTGCTTGCGGTCCACGAAGGAGTGGGGAGAGAAGTCCTTCGGGTCCACCACCGCGTTGTCCACGTTGGTGAAGATCTTGAACTCGTCTGCCACCCGGGCGTCGTAGCCGTAGGACGACAGGCCGTAGGAGATGCAGTCGTTTCGCTCCTGGCGGTCAACGAAGGGCTCGATCATGCCCTCGTTGAGAGCCTTTTCACGGATCCAGCGATCAGACATCACGGACATGGGCGGACAGTTCCCCTTGCGGCAGGTCGGCGCAGCATCAAAATAGCAAAGCTCCGCTTTCGCGGAAGGCGTTCCGCGTTCTAGCCGCTCAGACGGGATGGGACAAGCTGACAGCAGAGCACAATCGGCAAGGCCCTGCTCTTTCCTGGCCAGCTTGTTCCCGGCCTGCTCTGTGCGCAACTCAGGCTAGCGGCGCACAGCGATGATCTCCAGCACCGTCGGGGTGATCATCAACGTTGAGGGGTCAAGGCTGCGTTCCTGAAAATCGGCGCTGATTTCGTCCGCCAGCGCCGGGGCAATGCGGCCCATCTCCACCAACCGCCGCAGGTTGACGTCGATGAAGCTGGCAGGCCAATGCCACACGAAGCTGGAGGGCTGGATGATGTCGATGAGCGGACGCATCTGCCCGAGCGTAAATCCCGCCGCCTGAAGCCAGCCGGGCAGATCGAGCGCAATGTCGGGTTCGCCGCCCGCGTCCCGCCAGCTGCCCATCACCTCGGCAACGAACCGCTCCACCAGCGCAGAGCGCGGCGCAAGCCGCCAGGTTCGGTAATCGAGGTATTCGTGGATGACCAGCGCAGCGCCCGGTCGCAGAGCATCGGCCAGCCCTTGCAGCAGATGCATCGGCTGGCGCAGGAAGGCGAAAATCCAGCGGCACCAGGCCCCGTCCATGGAGCCGTCTGGCACCGGCAGGCCATCGCTGCTCACATCCTGACAGTGGGCGATGATGTTCGTATAGCCGCAGCGTCGCGCCCGATCGCGCAGCACCGCAACGAAACGCTCGGAGCGTTCAATGGCATGAACCTGCCCCTCGGGCCCCACCATATCGGCCAGATCAAAGGCGGCGTAACCGGGCCCCGCCCCCACATCGAGGAGACGATTCCCGAGCGTAAACCCGGCGCGCCGCCAGGCCTCCAGCGCCCGCGCCCGCCAGACCCGGTGCTGTAACCCCAGACGCTCCACCTCCGCGTCATGCGTGCCCAGAATATAGTCCCGCTCATTGGTTGGCGTCATGGGTACCCCCTCGGCAAGGGCAGGGCGATGCCGGGCGAATCGATCAGCCGGAGGCGCGCGGGGCCGCTTTACCGCCGCCTCAGGTCACAACCTGCCCGAATATCGATGCTAACGCATGGGCGGGATTTTCGACGTGCGCGAATGATGCGCCCGGCAGGGGAAGCGGGCCTCAGCCCCGGATATGCAGCACGCACAACAGGGTGAACAGGCGACGGGCCGTGTCGAAGTCGACGTCCAGCTTGTCGGCGAGGCGCTCCTGCAACAGCTCGGCGGCATGGTTGTGAATGCCGCGCCGCCCCATGTCGATAGCCTCGATCTGGCTGGGGGAGGCGTTGCGAATCGCCTGATAGTAGCTCTCGCAGATGGCGAAATACTCGCGGATGACCCGCCGGAAGGGGCTCATGGGCACCACCAGCGTCTCCAGCGCCTCTCCGGTCTCGCTGGAGATGTCGAGCGCCAGGCGGCCCTCCTCCACGCGCATGAGCAGCTTGTACGGCCCCTTGTAGCCGCCGGGATATTCGGTGCGCGGCGCGAAATGGTTGCCTTCAAGCAGGTCAAAGATGGCGACGCGGCGCTCCTGCTCCACGTCGGCGTTGCGCCACAGGATGGTGCGCTCGTCGAGGTCGACCGCAATGATCCGTTGTGTGGTTTGCGCGTTCATCAACGCCTGCATGAAAGAGTTCGGGGCAAGACCAATACGCTTACATCAACCAGTCATGCTCAGAATAACCGGCCCTCACCGCCGCGACACGAGCGATTCTCTCACACCTGCCACAGAAGACGGGGCATTTCCATGGCAGGGGCGGGGAAAGCGGCCGTCACGGCCAAATTCATCTCCGCCGAGCGAAAAATTCGCGCAGGATATCCGCCGCCGCCGTCTCCGACAGGCCGCCGTACACCTCCGGCCGATGGTGGCAGGTGGCATGGCTGAACACGCGCGGGCCGTGTTCCACGCCGCCGCCCTTGGGGTCGCTCGCGCCGAAGTATACCCGGCGCAGCCGTGCAAAGGAAATCGCCCCCGCGCACATGGGGCAGGGCTCCAGCGTCACATAAAGATCGCAGCCGAGCAGCCGCTCGTCTTCCAGCTTGCGGGCCGCCTCGCGGATCACCAACACCTCGGCATGAGCGGTCGGGTCATGATCGGCACGCGTGCGGTTGCCGTTCGCCGCAAGCACTTCCCCGTGCTCGCTGACGATCACCGCCCCCACAGGCACCTCGCCCCGCAGTGCGGCAAGGCGGGCCTGCTCCAACGCCATTTCCATGTACCGGCTCATGGCGCGCACCCTACCGAAGCGTCAGCCCAGAGGGAAGAACGCGAAATGCCAGCGGGAGCAATATGCAACGCTGCGGGCCGCCGACAGGCAATATGGCCCGCCCGGCAAAAGAGTATTTGACAATGGTTCGCAAGTGCATATTCTTGCAGTTAAGAATGACATGCAACTGATGAAGGAGATGCCCCCGATCCTCTCTCTTCCCCCGATCCTCCCTC
>JAEZBH010000106.1 GCA_023427285.1 Pseudomonadota bacterium | reverse complement strand
ACTTGGGGTAGTGCTTGGGCGCAAAAGCGCTGGTCGAATAATAAAGGTTCGGCCACTTCAGCATCAGCTTGACGGCCAGATCATCCCACGGCTCCGCGCCGTGACGCATGATGACCTTCAGATCCGGGAAGAACCAGCAGATCTCATCCAGCAGCTCCACCTTTTGCGGAGCCATCGGCATGCGCGGCCCCGGCACGCCGACATTGATGAGAATGGGAATATCCATCTCAACGCAGGCGGCATAAAGCGGGAACATGTATTTGTGATCGATCGCCACCTGCGGGAAGGTGCCGCACGGAAACACGCTCACCGCCTTGATGCCGAAATCCCTGTGCAGCCGCTTGAGCCGACGCACTTCTTCCATGCCCTTGTTCGGATCGGCAGGCACGTCAAAGAAGAACCGGTCCGGGTAACGCTCCTTGGCGGCAATGGCCGTCTTTGACTCCTCATGGAAGCCCACCAGAGCCTTATCAATATTGAAGCGGTCCATCTGCTCGACGGTCCAGGCAACGTAATCGTCGCACTCGTCCACCTTGGGGACGCCCTTGAACATGTATTGCGCGGGCATCTTGAACATCTGGCGACTTTCCTCGTCGCGCAGCAGCGGGGCAAACCAGCTGTACCAGTCCGAACGATCCTCGCTGCTCGGAATGCCCAGCATGGTATCAATGACGCCAATATCCTTGGGAAAACCCATAGAGTTCTACTTTCCACTCAATGCGACACAAGCGCAGGATTGCCGGAAACTCTTAAAACTTATACTGCGGTCTAATTATATAGACGAGTATATTTTTCGCAACTGCCTCTTGTCGACTTTCCCTGTGACATTGCGCGGCAGGGTGTCACCCCGCACGTCCACCGCCGTCGGCACCTTGTAATCCGCCAGATGCTTGCGCACGTGCTGCTTGATGTCGTCCTCGCTGAGGGCCGCGCCGTCATGCAGCACGACCGCCGCCACCAGCCGCTCGCCCAGTCGCTCGTCCGGCAGGCCGAACGTTGCAGCCTCGGCAATATCAGGATGGGACAGCAGCGCCCGCTCAACCTCTGCGCAGTAAATATTCTCGCCCGAGGAGATCACCATGTCCGTCTTGCGATCAACGATGGTGATGTACCCTTCCGGGCAAACAAATCCGATATCGCCCGTGTGCAGCCAGCCGTCCTTATCGAGCGCCTTGGCCGTATCGGCAGGGCGTCCCCAATATTCGGTCATAAGCATGGGACCGCGCACGCAGATCTCGCCCACCTCGCCCGGCGGCAGATCATTGCCCTCGTCATCCACGGTCTTGCACTCGGCCAGCGGATGCACGATGCCCGAGCTTTGCGCGCGGCTCACATAGGCCTCGCCCATGGCCAAGCTGATGGCCCCCGCCGCCTCCGTGCAGCCATAGCCGCCGCCCGGAACGGCAAGCGGGAAGGTCTCCTGCATGGCTTGCAGCAGATTGAGCGCCAGCCCCTGACCGCCCGTGCCGAGCGAGCGCAGGGAGGTGAGATTGCGCGGGTTCTTTTTCTGTGCCTGCACCATATCCCAGATCGCGCTGGGCGGACCGGACATGGCCGAGATATGTTCGCGCTCGATCAGGTCCAGCACCGCATCCGCGTTCCAGCGGCGCTGGATGACGATCTTGTCTCCGCGCATGATGCACGACAGGAAAATCGATCCAATGCCGCTGATGTGAAACAGCGGGAAAATCAGCAAACTTGCGCCCTGGGGCGCGTTGGCGATCATGGTTTGCAGATCGATGCCGAGCTTGGCCGCCAGCGCCATGGCAAATTCGGTGCCCCGGTGCTGGGCGATCAACTGCCCGGTGAGAATGGCCCGGTGGCTCAGCACCGCGCCCTTGGGCTGGCCCGTGGTGCCGGAGGTAAAGAGAATGGCCGCAGCATCATCCACATGCGCCTGCGACTGGGGCAGTGCCGCGCCCGCATAGCGGGCCAGCGCCTCGGCAAACGCCGGGCTGTCGACATCGACAACAGCGCCGGTGTATCCGCTTTCAAGCAGGGCCTGTGCGCGCTGGCCGTCC
The DNA here is from genome assembly GCA_023427285.1 of Pseudomonadota bacterium. Taxonomy (GTDB): domain Bacteria; phylum Pseudomonadota; class Alphaproteobacteria; order Sphingomonadales; family Sphingomonadaceae; genus Pedomonas. The sequence continues at coordinate 7,222 of JAEZBH010000106.1, read as the reverse complement.
GCCAGCACCAGATGACACTCAACAGCATCGGCGCAATAGCGCATTTCCGCAGCCGAGCCCCGGCTGTTGATGAGCGCCGGAATGGCCTCCAGTGCAGAGAGGGCCATGAACCCGGTCATCCACTCCAGCCGGTTGCGCATATTGATGCCAACCCGGTCGCCCGCCTTGACGCCATATTCATCGCGCAGCAGAGCGGCCAGCGCTGCCGCCTGCGCGTAGCCTTGCGCGTAAGTGATGCGCTTCTCGTCTTCCACAACGAACGTGCGCTCGCCGTAGGTCTGCATACGGGCAAACAGCGCCGCCAGCGGATAAACCCCCTGTGCGAAGACCCGCATGGGGCGTCCGCGCACAGAGGCTTCCGTAATTTCAAACGGAGCACCCGCCACGGTCAGATCCGGCTTGGGCGCACTTTGGGTAGCAACTGCTGACACTCTTACTCTCCCCGTCTTGCGCAGTGTCACCAGCGACCGTTTGTTTTTTTATCGGCCGCGTGGCTCCCTCGGCAGGCCAAGCCCGCGTTCAGCGATGATATTGCGCTGAATCTGGTTGGTTCCGCCGTGAATTGTGTCGGACCGGCTTTGCAGCCACAACCTGGGCAGATCATCAGGATCATACCCCGGCTGCGCCGCAACCAGACCCGGCGTGCCCAGAACATCGATTGCCAGCTCGCCCAGCTTGCGATGCCAGGTGCTCCAGTAAATTTTGTGGATGAACCCCTCCCGCGCCAAAGAGCTGTCCCCCTCCCGGCGCGACAGCGTGCGCAGTGCATTGTAGCGCATCAGGGTCAGGCCGATGTGCGCATCGGCAATGCGCTGACGGATCAGCGGATCCTTCGCCGCGCCATTTGCGTTGGCAACCGCAATCACCCGGTCCAGCTCGTTGCGGAAATTCATCTGCATGGCCAGCGATGAGGCCCCGCGCTCATGCGAGAGCAGGCCCATGGCAACCTTCCAGCCTTCGCCCGGCTTGCCGACCACGTTTTCCGCCGCAGTGCGCGCGCCATCGAAAAACGTTTCGTTGAATTCGGCATCGCCGGTGATCTGGCGGATCGGGCGAATGGTCACGCCCGGCTGCTTCAGCGGCACCAGCAGGAAGGAAATGCCCTGCGGCCCCTGACTGCCTTCCTCGGTGCGGGCCAGCACGAACACCCAGTCCGCATATTGCGCAAGGCTGGTCCAGATCTTCTGGCCCTCGATCACCCATTCCTTGCCGTTGGGGCCGTCTTCCAGCCACGCACGGGTGCGAATATTGGCAAGGTCAGAGCCTGCATTGGGCTCGGAGTAGCCTTGCGCCCAATATTCCTCGCCCATCAGCATAGGCCGCAAGAAGCGCTGCTTTTGCGCCTCCGTTCCGAAGTGAATGAGCGTTGGCGCTGCAAGCTCGATGCCCACGTGGTTCATACGGCCCGGCGCACCGGCACGGGCGTATTCCTCGGCAAAGATCACCTGTTCTGCCAGGCTTGCGCCTCTGCCGCCGTATTCTTTCGGCCAGCCGACGGCACCCCAACCGGCCTCGCCCATCGCGCGCTCCCACGCGCGGCGCTCTTCAACCTTGCCGCTGAAGCTGGTCACGCCACGAATGGAGGCAAACGGGCCAGAGAGCTGTTCATGAAGCCAGGCGGCAACTTCGGCGCGGAAGGCTTCCTGCTCCGGCGTAAATCCGGTCCGCATATCAGTTACCCTCCCCCAGCTGGAGAATACGGGCAATGGTCTCGCGCTGAGACTTGGCATCGCCCAGCAAGGTCGCGCTGCCGCGCGCCCGCTTGAAATACAAATGCGCGTCGTGCTCCCACGTGAAGCCGATGCCGCCGTGGAGCTGGATGGCGTTGCCGGTGCAATCGGTAAAAGCATCCGAGCAATAGGCCTTTGCGATGGCCGCCGCTTCCGCCAGCCCCTCGCCGCCCTCGTCCGCCACGCACGCCGCATAGAACGCCGCCGTCTTGGCGGTCTCCACCTGCACCATCATGTCGGCAAGACGATGCTTGATGGCCTGAAAACTGCCAATGGCGCGGCCAAACTGCACGCGATCCTTGGCGTAGGTGACCGTCAGATCAAGAATGGCCTCGGCCCCGCCTGCCTGCTCGGCAGCCAGTGCAATACGCGCCAGATCAAGCGTGCGCGCAAAAGCGCCGTCGGCATTGCCGGGCGCGCCCAGCAGCATCTCCGGCGTGACGCGGACATTTTCGAAATGGATGGTCGCCATGGGGCGGGTCAGGTCGATGGCAACATGCTTTTCAATGCGCACGCCTGGCGTTTTTGCAGGAAGAGCCAGCAGGGACAGCCCCTCGCCAACGCCCCGCGCCGGAATGACAACCACATCTGCCACATGCCCGAAGGGAATATAACGGGCGCAGCCTGACAGGAGATAGTCGCCACCGTTATCGGTCAGCACAGCCGCGCCATCATCCAGCCAGCCAAGCGCTGCAATCGTCTCGCCCGAGGCGATGCCGGGCAGCAGATCCGCCTTCTGGTGCGAATGCCCTGCCTCAAGAATGGCGCCTCCCGCCATGGCAACGCTGGAGAGGAAGGGGGACGGACATAACGTCCGCCCCATCTCCATTAAAATGATGGCCAATTCGACGTGCCCGAGGCCCGCCCCCCCGCACTCTGCGGGGAAGGCGATGCCGCCGAAGCCCATTTCGGCCATTACGCTATGCCACAAGCCGTTATCGTAACCGGCTTCCGTTTCCATGACCTCGCGTACTGCACTCGAGGTCACGTACTCCCCGAAGAAATTACGCGCAGTTTCCTGAATAAGTGACTGCTCTTCGGTCAATACAAACTGCATGTCGCTACCTCAGCTGCCAAAGCGGTAGGTGAGGCGCAGACCCCAGGTACGCGGCTCGTTGTAAATAGCCGTGGTCGTACCGAGCACCGAGTAGATCGGCGTGCCGCCCACCTTGTACAGCTCCTTCGTCACGTTGTTGACGAAGATCGTGGCGCTGACATCGCTGCCTGCCACGTTGGTCCAGTCAATGCCAAGGTCGAGCTGGTTGTAGCCGTTCTCCGTGCCGAACGGCTCCTTCAGCACCGTCAGGGAGTACTTGCTGGAGTAAGCCCAGTTGGCGCGGAAGTTCAGCTCGCCGTTATCCCCCGGCAACGCCGTGGTGTACTGCGCGCCCAGGTTCAGACGGTGCTTGGCAAGGAACGGGAACGGCATGCCCGTCATCTCTTCCTCGGTTGCCACGTCGATGTACTTGCCATACTTGCCGTCGGTGTAGGCCCAGTTGGCCGAAAGCGTCAGGCCTTCCACCGGCATCAGGGTGGCGTCGACCTCAACACCCTTCACCGTCGCTTCCGCTGCGTTCACGATCATGTTGATGAGCGTGAGCTGGTTGGTGACCGGGTTGACCACCGGGAACGCCTGGCTGACCTGCGCGCCCTTCATCTTTGAGCGGAACAGCGCAAGGTTGGTACGGGCAGGCATGCCGCCGATTTCAAAGTCGGCCTTCACGCCGATTTCAAAGTCGGTGACCTTTTCAGGATCGTAGGACAGACCGAAATCAAGCGCCTGCGGGTTGAGACCGCCCGCACGATAGCCCTTGCGGTGCGTGAAATACACCAGCGTTGCCGGATCGACCTGCCAATCAACGTTGAGGTTGTAGGACGATGCGTTGAAGGACTCATCAACCTCCGTCGGGCAGCCATTGATCAGCGCACAGGTCGTGATCGGGAACTGGCCGGTCGGATCGCGACGGTTGTCGAAGCTCATCCAGCGATAGTCATGGGTGTAACGGTAACCGCCCGTGACGCTGAGGCCCTCGACCACATCTTCCGACAGGTCATAGGTCAGCTGACCGAAGACGGACTGGCTGCGGTCCTTGCGATCGATCTGGTTACGCGACGGCGTTCCCACCGAAACCTGAATCAGATTTTGCGTATCCGGGGTTTTCTCCCACAACAGGAAACCGCCGAGCGTGAAATCCAGCTTGCCGTTCAGCGCGCTGCCCTGAAGCTGAAGCTCCTCGGTGATCTGACGCAGGTTGCTCGTCCAGCCGTCCGGCGTCACCTGATCCAGCACCGGCAAGGCCATGCCGTCCATGTCATACCGGCTCAGCTGCTTGAAGCGGCGTACACCGAAGATGTTCTTGATCGCCAGAGTGTCGGTCAGCTCGATGTCGGTGATGTTCGTCACGCCCCAGCTGATGGTCTTGGACAGGCCATCAACACCGGACTGCGCAATGCGTGCGCCGCCCGCCTTCTGGTTCGCCGCCTGATTTTCAAGCAGCGGCGAGGGGAACATGGAGAAGCCGCCTGCCGCGATGGCGTCACCAATGACCGCCAAGGGGTTCTCGCTGGTTTGCAGCAGCGCGATCGACGGACGATTGCCGCCCAGGTACAGCGGCAGGCCAGCCACCGCGTTGGGCGAGAGCATGTGGTTCGGGTTCACAGCCACCAGCTGCTGCGAGGAACCATTGGTGTTCGACTTGTAATAGTCGAACATCAGGAAGTTGTTGATGGTGTCAGACGGCGTGAACTCCACCGAGAAACGGCCGCCCCAGTAATCACGGTCGTCCTGCATCTGGCCGGTCGTGATATTCTTGGTGAAGCCGTCGCGCTTGGAGCGCTTGCCTGCCACGCGCACGGCCAGCGTGTCGCTGACGGGCACGTTGAGCGCCGCTTCCAGCTGACGCTCGTCAAAGCGGCCGATCTGGCCGGTGACGTAGCCTTCCAGCTGATCGGTCGGGCGATGCGGCTCGAACAGCACCGCGCCGCCGGTCGAGTTGCGACCGAACAGGGTGCCCTGCGGACCCTTCAGCACCTGCACGCTCTGGAGATCGAAGAAGCGGCCGGGACCACCGGAATCGCCGGTTTGCAGCGGCACTTCGGCAAAATAGGCCGTCACGCGCGGGTTCTGGCCCTGGGCGGAAGCGCCCGAGCTGGCCATACCGCGGATCGAAAGCGTCACCTCATCGCGCGCCTGCTGATACGTGGTCAGCGAGACGGTCATGCGCTGAAGATCAATGGCGTCCTGAATGTTGCGTTGAACCAGCGCGTCGCCGGTGAACGCCTGCACGGCGATGGGAACGGTTTGCAGCGCCTCTTCGCGACGGCGCGCCGTGACGACGATTTCACCCAGGCTGAAGCTGGAAACTTCTTCACCTGCGCCTTGCGGAGCCGCCGTTTCCTGAGCCTGAACGGCAACCATCGGAACGATGGACGCCACGGATGCCAGCAACAGTCCTGCCTTGAACGGAACAAAACGAATCAATGGTATTACCTCCCCTTTGCCTGCCGTGCCCCCCCGGCTTTCCGCCGTTTCTTCGGGATCCACTTGCAGATTAATAATAGACCCAAGTCTATTTATGAGCAAAGGTATTAGCAAGAGGGCTTTGGACATTCGCAGCAAAATGACCCGCTCACTGCGCAGATAATGACCACGGGCCGAATGTTTCCTGACCCAACGTTGCAAATTTGCACCACTTTGAATTATGAAGCCGCAAAGAGAAATTATAAGCCAAGGGCGCTTTGAGCAGTCTTCCCCCGTTGCCTGGCCAACAGAGCGTTGGCCGCGCGCGAATCTGATATGCATGGCGCGCAGGGCTCTGTCCTGCCCCAAGCTGCCCTTTATTGAATGTGTGATCTGAGATGAAAAAAGAGCCAGAACGGCCCGCCGCATCGCCCCCGCAACCGGCCCCGCAGCCGGCCCCGCAGCCGTCGGATGCCAATGTCTCCCGGCGGACGCGCAACAAGATGCGCACCCGGGAAGCCATTTTGAATGCGGCACGGGAATGCTTTGGCCAGAGCGGCGTCTCCGGCACGACAATGGACCAGATCGCCCATGAGGCGGATGTGGCGCGCGCCACCCTGTTCAACTACTTCCCCAGCAAGAGCGATATCGTGGCGGTGCTGGTGGAGGAGCTGGACCAGGCCTTCTACCGCAAGATCGAGGCCCTCAGAAAGAAGCCGCTCACAATGGCGCAGCGTCTGGAGCGGCTGATGCGCACCACCGGCGAGGAGATCGAGGAAACCCCGCCTTATATCCGCACCATTGTCGGCGCGTCAGAGCTTGGATGGAACGACAACGTCGGCGCGGCCCGTATCGGCCAGCTCATTTTGGAATTCCAGAAGTTGCTGGAAGATGGCCGGGCAAGCGGCGAAGTGCGGGATGACTTCGACACCAGAATCCTGGCAGAAATTGCCAGCAGCTGTCTTGTGGGCATCATTCACAACTGGCGGCTGGATGAAAGCTACCCCCTGGCCGAGCGCATGGCGGAAGTTGGACGGTTCCTTGCCCAAACCATCGTGAAGTCCGGTCAGACCGCCTGAGGTCCAAGCGCCCGTGTCAGCATTGCCCGAGCCTCCGGCGCGCCATCCAGAACCCGGTTTGAACGGGTGACGATGCGCCAGCCGGCATCGGTGCGCCGCAACTCCCAGTGATTGGCCGAAGCGCGCCACACCACATGGGCCTCTGGCCCGCGCACGATGACAAGGGAATAGGCAACGGCCTCGGCCCGGTCACCGTCCAGCGTGATTTGCGGGGTGGATGTGATGTGCGCTGATCCCTGCTGGATGAGGCCCTGGTGCGTCGGGGCCTCATACAGGGCCTCAAGCGTGTCATGACCCGTGAAGCGGTTCATGCCTCCGACATCGTAAGTGCCGTCCTCAACCCAGAGTTCAGCGGCCGCGCGGCTGGCCCCGCTGTCAACAGCCGGACCATAGGTGGACAGCAGGCGGATGATTTCCAGCTGATCCTCCGCCGCCCGCAACCGGGCCTCGATCTTTTCCAGTCGGTCTTCGTATGTCATGGCTTTCCTTATGAACGGCCGCGCCGTCAGGCTAGCTGGCAAGAGTGGCAGTTGCCTGACCGAAGGGCCGGATCACACGGACCTTTGCCGTGCGGCCAAGGTGCGGCGATAGAGCGGCATTCCCGCAACGATGATCGTCACGATCAGCGGCAGGAGCACCGCCCCTGCAATGGCGATGGAATAGCGGATCGCGCCTTCATCCTGAAAGCCGAAGTCGGTAATGGCCGCAATGAAGCTGGCACCCAAACCCAGCCCCACGAGGTTCACGCACAAAAGGGTCAGCGCCATCACCTGCCCGCGCAGCTGATTGGGCGTGACGTCCTGAATGGCAGAGATCATCACCCCTTGCGCGCCCTGCCCGATGAGCGTGCCCACCGCCATGCAGGCCAGCGCCAGCGGCGCACTGGGCATCAACGGGCCAATGATGAGCGGCAGCGCTTTCAGCACCGTTGTCACCAGCACGATGCGGATGTT
>JAEZBH010000535.1 GCA_023427285.1 Pseudomonadota bacterium | reverse complement strand
AGGCAGCACCGACTGAATAAAACCTGAAAACTGCAAACGTTCCGCCGCACCTCATGCGGCGGGACGCACCACCTCTCAAGAAAGCTCGTTGAACTTCTTCTCGAAGTCCCACACGTCCTCAAAGCCCAGCAGCTTGCTGAACTCGCCAAAGGGATAAAGCTCAATCCCGTCCGAGGTCTGGCCGTTGGCCAGCAGGTCACCATATGCTTTTTGCAGGGCAGCACCGGCTGCAAGAAAACCGATGGCGGGATAAATGCCAACCCCGTAGCCAATTTCCTGCAACCGCTCGGCTGAGAGCAGCGGCGTCTTGCCCCCGTTGACCATGTTGGCCAGCAGCGGTGCCTCGATCTGCTCTGCCGCCATCACGAGTTCCGCCTCCGTCTCCGGTGACTCAATAAAAATAATGTCAGCCCCGGCCCTGGCATAAGCCTGCCCGCGCCGAATGGCCTCTTCAATGCCCATGGACGTGCGGCTGTCCGTGCGCGCAATAATCAGAAAATCGTCCGAACGCCGCGCATCTGCTGCAACAGAGATCTTGCGCACCATTTCCTCCGTCGCAATGACGCGACGGTTAGGGGTATGCCCGCATTTCTTCGGGAATTCCTGATCTTCGAGCTGGATAGCGCTGACGCCCGCCTCTTCATAGCCTTGCACAGTATGGCGCACATTCAGCAGCCCGCCATAACCCGTATCCGCATCGGCAATCACCGGCTTGTCTGTCCGCTTGCAGATCTGCGCAATGCGCTCGATCATGTCCCGATAGGTGGCAAGGCCCGCATCGGGAATACCCAGGTAGGAGGCAACCGTGCCATAGCCGGTCACATACAGCGCCTTGAAATCCATGGTGTTGGCAATCAGCGCGGAAATCAGGTCAAAGACGCCCGGCGCAATAATGAATTCCTTGCTCAAGAGCGCCTGTTTCAAGCGGGGGTCAGCCATGTATTGTTATCCTTGGGAACTTACAGCGTCAAAAGAACGCCGGAATTTGCAATCTGATCATTGATGCCGGCCTTGCGCAGGCAGGCATACAGCGTTGCGGTGTTGGAGCTGATAACCGGCACGCCCAGCATCTCCTCAAGCTCTGGAATCAGCGGCAGCGAGGGGAAATCGGTGCAGGTGATAAGCAGCGCCTCTGAGCCCGGCGCGAACGTCTGTTCAGCCAGCGCACGCACATCGGTGAGCTTGGTTTGCGAGAGCTTCGGGATATCTGCCGGGCTTTTGATCACAATGCCCAGCCCGTTAATGGCCAGCGGCTCGATGCCGTTGCCGCGCAGAAATTCGGCTTCATGATCGTTCACGCCATCACCGTAGGGCGTGATAACCGATACCCGCTTTGCATTCACCCGTTCAGTCGCCTCAACGACAGCGGCGGCAGTCGTTACTGCGCTGAGCCCCGTGCGCTGCTCAACCGCCTCCGGCATGCTGGATGCAGGCGTCACCATGGAGCCGCCCGTGCAGGCATAGGCGATCACATCCACCCGCGCCTGTGCCAGCAGCCGGAAATTCGCGTCCAGCTCTGCATGGAAGCTCGCCATTTCCTCCGGTGTTTGCGCGGGCGGGTGCAGCGGCATCCGATGGGTGTGGAATGTGACGCCGGGCGGCATCATGCGCGCCCATTCGGCTTCGTTGACCGTATTGGTGGGCGGGGTAATCAGGCCGATTTTAGCACGGGAACTGTAAACCGATTGATGGCGCATTGGCCAGGCACCTCTGGCAGGAGACAATTTTCCTTGTCCCTAAACCCTCAGATGCAGGCCAATGCGCTCTGAAATTTCAGCCGTTCAGAAAGCGGGCAACGGCAGAGGCTTCCTCATGCAGCGCGCCGCTGATTTCAGCAACGCTCGCCTGTGGAAGCAGAGCCGCCAGTTCGCTGGCAGCGGCTGCAATATGCGGCGGATCGCCTGCGGACTTCACGAACAGCGAGGGAGCTGTAACGTTCACGATCCTATCCGTCGTCCGGTAAGCAAAGGCCGCCCGATACGGCTTGTGATAGCTGGTCAGGTTCTTCAGCACGTCCATTGCCCGCGCATGCAAGTCAGCCGCATCCGGCACGGCGCGGTTGGTCAGGCGATGTTCGGGATCGCGCTTGAAATAGGGCGAGTGCAGCGCCTGATCGCGCACGAAATTGAACGCCCAGACGAACTGACGGCCATAATCGTCGTAATCGCACTCGGGCGCGTAGTGCTCAAGCCGCGCATTGCGCGTCGCCTCATCGAAATCGCTGATGCCCCGGAACACCACCCGGCGCACCCGGTCAGGGCGCCGCTGCGCCACCTCGCATGCAATGCGTGCGCCGGTGTGCATACCGTAAAGGTCAACGGCATCCAGCCCCAGCGAGTCCATCACCCGCGCCATGGCATCACCGAAATACTCGATGCCGGGCGCATCGAGATCCGCGCGCGGCGCAGCCGAATCGCCGTTGCCGAGCGTATCCAGCGCCAGCATATCGGCGTTGCATCCGGCCTGACGCAGCGCCTGCATGATCGGCACCAGCCCGCGCGAGGAATTGGGCGAGGGGTGGAACATCATCAGCGGATGCCCCTCCCCCGCCAGTCGGCGGTAATGAACCAGACCTTCCTCGATACGAACAAACCCGCGGTCGATCAGCATCTCGCCCATACCGCCCCCGTTCATGCCGGGAACTTGCCGAACAGGGCGATGGCTTCCGCCTCGCTCACCACCTCGGCCATCTTGGCCTGCATATCGAACAGGTTCTGCTCGTGCGGGCGCACGTCCCGATCACCGCAGGCTTCGCGGATCACGAACGGCGCAAAGCCGTGGCACAGCGCATCCAGCGCCGAGGCGCGCACGCAGCCCGAGGTCGAAAAGCCGGTGAGGAACACGGTGTCGATGCCCGCCGCACGCAGCGTCGAGGCCAGATGCGTTGCAAAAAATGCCGACGGATACTGTTTGGTGACAACCAGTTCGCCCTCAGCCGGTTGCAGGCTCGGCGGGAACGCGCCGTCTACGCTGCCCTTCACGAACGCCTTGAGCGCCGGCACCTTCTTGAAGAACATGCCGCCCGACAAACCGGCAGGCTCATACTCAACGTTGGTGTAAATGACCGGTACGCCAGCCTTGCGGGCAGCTTCCACCAGCCGCACGTTCGACTCCAGCGCCGACTCAACGCCCGCATAGAGCGGCGATTTGGGGTCGAGATACGCCATCACCACGTCAATGATGACCAGCGCTGCCTTCTTGCCCGGCACCAGCCGACCGCCGAACCCGGCGCTGGCGTAATCGGAATCAAGGTTTCCCGCGTCACGAATTGTCATAGTGCTTTCCAAGGTCCACCAGCGCCGCAGCGCCGGTCATGCGATTGAGGTCTGACAGGCTGGCGATGTCGGCTTCCAGCGCCACCGTCGAGCGGTTGGCCTTCAGCGATGCCAGCAGACTTGGTGCCATCTTCACGAAGCCGTGCATGAGCAGCAGCGGGTGCAGTGCAATGGCAAAGCCCATTGCCTCAAGCTCAGCGCCCTCTTTGGTTGCCGTTACGCCGCCTTCCACCAGATTGTGGACCAAGGGCACGCGGCTGCCGAACACTTCGCCCACGCGAACGGTGTCTTCCAGCGTGCGGGGGCCTTCGACGAAAATCAGGTCTGCGCCTGCTTCCAGAAAACGCTCTGCCCGCTCCATGGCCGAGTCGAAGCCCTCAACGGACACCGCATCGGTCCGGGCGATCACCAGCATGTGCTCACGCGCATCCAGCGCCGCCTTCACGCGGCCCACCGCCTCGCCAACCGGCACCACGGTCTTGCCCGCCATGTGGCCGCAGCGCTTGGGAAAGCCCTGGTCTTCGATCTGGATCGCGCTGGCCCCGGCCCGCTCAAATGCGCGCACGGTGCGCTGCATGTTCAGCGCATTGCCGAAACCGGTATCGCCATCCACGATCAGCGGAATGGAAACCCGGTCGCGAATCTGGGCAACCGTATCCGCGGTTTCGCTGGCGGTGATCAGCCCCATATCCGGTCGGCCCAGCCGCGCGAACGACAGACCGCCGCCGGTCAGGAACGCCGCCTCGAATCCGGCCTGTTCGATGAGAAGCGCCGACAGCCCGTCCCAGCACCCCGGAACGGAGAGAAGCCGCCGAC
>JAEZBH010000530.1 GCA_023427285.1 Pseudomonadota bacterium | reverse complement strand
GTTCATGGGAACGAGCAGAATGGAAATGCCCTTCTTGCGATCATCCCCCGTGCGGCAGAGCAGAAAGCATGTTTCCGCAAGGCCCGCATAACTGGTCCAGATTTTCTGCCCCTGAACGCGGTACTGGCCCCCCTCCAGCGTCGCGCGGGTGCGCAGCGACGCCAGATCAGACCCCGCACCCGGCTCAGAGAACCCCTGACACCAGATGGCATTGCCCGCAGCGATGGGCGGCAGATAACGCGCCTTTTGTTCCGCGCTGCCGTATTTCATCAACGTCGGGCCGATCCAGTTGACGTTCATATACTGCGCGCCGCGCGGCTCACCGGCGGCCCACATTTCCTCTGCCAGAATAATCTGGTGCCAGGGATCGAGCGCGTCTCCGCCCATCTCCACCGGCCAGTGAGGCGTAAGCAACCGCTCGGCCGCAAGCTTGCCGCACAGAATGCGCGAGAACTCGGTCAGCTCTTCCGAACCAGGACCATGGTGCGCCACCGCCTCCCAGTCATCCGGCAGGTTGGCGCTGAGAAACTCTTCGAGCCGCTTGCGAAATGCGACCTGTTCAGCAGTCCATGAAAACTGCATCTCGCCTTCTCCATTCATTCACACGCGACGCGATACTTCCCATTCGCGCAAGGCGACCGACATGAGTGCTTCTCTCCCATGTCCGCTATCTTCAATTGATAGGCCCCGCGTTTAATGTTCGTCAGGCCCTATCATTATGCCAAGGTTATCAATCGCGATTGCGATGTTGACCTTGCCGCCGGGTCGGTGCGGCCGGGGCTCAACTCACAACCTTTGCCGCACGCAATTCCTCGACCTCCGATTGCGATAGATTCAGAAGCGAGCACAGAATTTCGTCCGTATGCTGGCCCAGAACTGGCGGGGCGGCAGGCGCAGGCTGGGCCTGTTCGGGAAATTTGATCGGACGGTTCACAACCGGAATTCTGCCCAGTGTTGCATGGTCCGTCTCGATGACCATTTCCCGAGCAACGCTTTGCGGCTGCGACAACGCCTCGCGTATTCCCAAAATGGGCGCGTGAGGCACTTGATGCTCGGCAAAAATCTCAGCCAGTTCGCTCGTTGTCTTCCGCCGCGTGCGCTCCGACACCAGTTCATTGACGTCAGCACGATTGCTGCGACGACTTTCGATGGTTGCAAAGCGAGCATCATCCGTGAATTCCGGCATTTCCAGCGCCGCGCAGATCCGCCCCCAGAAACTGTTGGTCAGGCAGGCAATCACAATGGAGCCGTCACGCGTCGGGAATGTGCCATACGGCACAAGGTTGGGGTGCTGGGAGCCTTGCGGCTTTGGGTCCTCGCCCGTAAAAAAAGCCAGCTGCGCCAGATACCCCAGCATACCGATGAGGCCATCCATCAGGCTGATGTCGATCAAGCGCCCCCGCCCGGTGATGCTGCGCTCATAAAGAGCCGCCAGAATACCGATCGGCCCATTGATACCGCCCACCAGATCGCCCAGCGGAATGCCGAGCTTGGTGGGCAGGCCGCCCGGCTCGCCATTGACGCTGAGCGCGCCCGACATGGCTTGCAGAACGATATCGAACGAGGGACGATCCCGCAGCGGCCCGGTCATGCCGAAGCCGGAAATGGCGCAATAAATCAGCCTCGGGTTGATCTGGGAAAGTACCTCATAGCCCAGCCCCAGCCGATCCATGACGCCAGGGCGGTAGTTCTCAACCAGCACATCGCACTTGGCGGCAAGCTCGCGTGCAAGCGCAACGCCGGCTTCCGTCTTGAGGTCGATGACGATGCTTTTCTTGCCCCGGTTGGCGCTGAGGAAATAATGGCTCTCGCCATCCCGGTGGGGCGGAAAAGTGCGTGTCTCATCGCCCGAGCCAGGGGGCTCGATCTTGATGACCTCAGCCCCCAGGTCGGCCAGCGCCAGCGAGGCGGCCGGCCCCGCCAGCACCCGCGTGAAATCGAGCACGCGAATGCCTTGCAGAGGACCGGCCCAAGCGGATGTCACAACGTCATCCATTTACACAAAGCAGCACATCAACGGCCAGAACGGCTGGGCAGTTCGGCAATCGCGGTGCCCATGGCCGAGAGTTCACCGCGGTGCGTTTCGGCACGCTGCTGGATCTCGACATAGTGCTTGCCGTTCTCAACGAACTTCCGGGTTACGGTGCCATCGATGAAAATGACGTCGCCGTCCGGATTGTGGCGGCGGATCTGGCATTTGCTCTTGTGCAGGAAGCCGTCGTCACCGATCCAGTTGGTGACCTGATGCGTCAGCCACGAGCAGCGCTCGGGGCCGTAGTCGTAAGCACCCGGCGCGCCGACCTCCAGTGCGAAGGCTTCGTCCCAGTGAACGCGCTCCGGGCAGTCCGGCACGTTGAAGCGGTTCTTGATGCCAAGACCGGGGTGCTTCTGCTGCATGGCCCAGGCGATCTTGTTGGCGCGGATGTAGAGGCCGCCCCAGCCCTGCGCATAGCAGATGAAGCCGGTCACCGTCATCGGGCCCTTCATCATGCGCGGCAGAGCCTCGCCCTCCTGCACGTCTTCCCAGTAGCGCGGCGTTGCGCCCCGAATTTCTTCCTTCTCATAGAGCTTGTAGAATTCGGCCAGCTGCTCATCGGTGAAGGGTTCCACCTTGCCGCGCACTTCGGTGTACTTGGTGCCGCGCTCGCGGGCTTCATCGCGATCGGTGCGGAACACCCAGCTGTCAGCCTCGGCAACCTTGTCGCCATGCTGGTTGAAAAAGTCGACGTGATAGATCTGCTGGAACGAACGGCCAGCAAAGCGGGTCTGGTGTTCCACCAGATCCTTCAGGTAAGCCTCGGTCGTGATGACGTCATTGCGCAGAACCGGCTTGTGCCAGGTCCAGTCAGCACCCGCCCACATGGCGTGAACGCCCGCAAGACCGCCGCAATAGCCAGAGACAATGCGGCTGGTCGAGAACAGAAAGCTCGGCAGTGCCACGATGGAGCCGTACCTGGTCTTTGCAGCGTAGTTCGGGTCGCTCCACAGCGGATTGTCATCGCCAATACCATGGGCGTAGTGACGAATGGCGTCGCGGGTCGCCTCATAGTTCCACGGCTCAACCGTGTCGGTGATCTTCACGCCAATGCGCTTGCGCAGATCCTCAAGGCCTTCCTCGGTGATCTTGGGAAAACGGTTGGCGGGCTTTTCCAATACTGTTGCCATTTTATCGCTCCTGAAAATTCAGTTGATTGCGGCAGCCGCCGCTGCGGCCTCACGGTCGCGCAGAACCTTGCGGTGAACCTTGCCGGCGGGTGTTTTGGGAAGTTCGGCCACGAACTCCACATGGCGCGGGAATTCATGCTGGCTCAGCCGCTCCCGCGTGAAATTCTGAAGCTCGGTCACAAAGGCGTCGCTGGCGGCCCGATCGGCAACGACAAACGCCTTTACCACCTGCCCGCGCGTTGCGTCAGGAACGCCGATCACGGCGGCTTCCTTCACGTTTTCATGCTTGAGCAGCGTGTTCTCGATTTCCACCGCGCTCATCGTCCATCCGGCGGAAATAATCACGTCGTCCGCGCGGCCTGCGTGATAAAAGTAACCGTCCTCATCGATCTTCGCGAGGTCCTTGGTGGTCTCCCAGCGGTCGCGCCGCCACAGCATCAGCTCGCCCACGGTGCCCGGCTCGGTGGGAGAGCCGTCGGGGTTCTGAACCTGAAGCTTGAGACCGGGAACGGGCTTGCCAAGCGATCCGGGCTTCACCACAAAATCATCCGCGCCGGGGTAGTTCACCAGCACCACGCCGATTTCGGTGGTGCCGTACATGCTGCACGCCGGAACCCGGAAGGTGGCGTCGATAAACTCCAGCGTTGCCGGATCAATCGGCTCGCCGGTGTACGACAGCTTGCGAATGGAAAAGCCGAACTCACCGGCACGGCCCGAATTTTTCATCATCCGGTAGTGGGTGGCCGCTGCCGACATGTTGGTGATCTTGAAGTCCTGCAACGCCTTCATCAGGCGCACGGCATCGAAGCGCCCGGCGAACGTGCCCGTGCCCACGCCCAAGCCCAGCGGTGCGATGGTGCCGTGCCACAGCCCATGCCCCCACGCGGGCGATGACGGACAGAAGAATTCGTCACCCGGCCGAACGCCCGTGCCATAAAGCGCGGCGAACATCAGCGTTACCAGCGAACGGTGGGTGTGCTTGACCGCTTCGGGCAGCTCGCGCGTGGTGCCAGAGGTGTACTGGAACACTGCCAGATCATCAGCGCGTGTTTTGGGGGTGTAGGTGGCCGGATATTGCTTGATCTCATCCAGCAGCCCCTCGTCGGCCACAATAACGCGCAGCCCCTCGATCTGCCGCGCAACCGGCGCCTTGTCGGCGTTGGTAATCAGCAGTTGCGGCTTGCAGTCATCAACGCGCAAACGCAGGCCATCAAGCCCGAACAGCGTGAACAAGGGCACGCTGATCGCGCCCGTCTGCATGGCACCGAACAGGCACACGTAAAATGGCAAAGACGGCTCAAGCATGAAAGCGATGCGGTCGCCGGGGCGGATGCCGTTCGCATCCAGCCAGTGCGCGAAACGGGCGGCTCCGGCGGAAATCTCATCGAAGCTCAAAATTTCATCGCGCCCGTCCGCATGGGCAATGCGAACGGCAGCGCGGCCAGCGCCGTCCGCATGGCGCGTGATGCATTCGTGCGCAATGTTGAACTGCTCTTTGTTGCCATCGAACAGGTCCCACAGCGCCTGTGAGTTGGCATGCGCTTGGGCATCTGCATAGCGCGTATATTCGGTAAGCTTCGCCATCGGCCTCGCCCGCAATTCTGTTGGCAGGTTGGCAGCGGAAATGTCCGCCGCCGAATTCGAGGGAACTTTGGCATCCTCGTCTTGATGTTGTAAATACAGAATGTTATTCACTATATTGAACGACAACGAAGGGGCGCAAACCGATGCCGTCTGATCCTGCAAATCTGAAAGAGAGCAAGGCGCCCGCCATCTCCCGTGCGGCGGCCGTGCTGCGGCTTCTCGGCAAGAGCGACAAGCCGCTGGGCGTGAACGCCATCGCCCGCGAACTGGAACTTGTGCCCAGCACGTGTCTCTATATTTTGCGCGCCTTAGCGGCCGAGGAACTGGTCGCTTTCGACCCCGACACCAAGCGCTACACGCTGGATGCAGGCGTGCTCACGCTCGCCCGCCAATGGCTGCGCCGGAACCATTTCACAGAGCTTGCCCAGCCCGTTCTGGACGGCCTTGCACACTCGTTCGATGCCACCATGCTGGGGGTGCAGATCGTCGGGCTGGATCACATCATCGCGGTTGCGATATCCCAATCGAGCGGCAATTTCCGGCTCAGCACGCAAGTCGGCAGCCGCTTTCCGGCGCTCATCAGCGCCACCGGACGCTGTATTGCCGCCTACGGCAATTACGCCGAGGACGACCTCGAACGCAGATTCCGTGCGCTGCGCTGGGATGTGCCGCCCACGTTTGAGGAATGGCTGGAACAGATTCGCCAAACCCGCGAACAGGGCTTCGGCGTTGATGACGGCAACTACCTTGCAGGCGTGACGGTCATGGCCGCGCCCGTGTGGAAAGCACGCGGCAGGCCGAGCCATGCCCTCGTGGCGCTTGGCTTCAGCAACGCGCTCAAGCGGCGCGGCCTTGATGAACTCGCCGAGGCGCTTGTTTCAAAGGCGCGAGGGTTGTCGAACCAACTGAGCGCCGAAGGCGGGCCGGGTTAACGCGGCCTGGAGACGGTTGATGCGAGGGTCGCCGACCCTCGCGCTCCCATTCGTTTTCAGAGCGCAGCGCCCCGGTTTTCCATTGGCGGCTTTCCGGGGCGGGAATCCCCGCCTCCCGAATGCCCCGCAATCGCCCGCAAAGGCCCACTGAGCGCCATCGGCAAGGGGGTGCGCTACTACCCCAGCCGAGGTAGGTAAATTCCTTTCTAGGTGGGATTTAAACGCGATTTCAGCGAGTGAATTAATTGGGCCTGCCTTTATGCCGCGCACAGCCCTTTCAAGCTCAAGGAAGGTGATTATAGCCCTCGCCCTAACCGCCCGCATCCGCCTGCATGGCAAGCACGCTGCCTTCGGCATCGCCGGACACATAGAAGGTGCCATCCGCACCCACGGCAATGCCCGCAAACGGCCCGATCGGGCCTGACAAGGGCGGAATGGCGCGCAGGAATTTTGGCGTAACGCCAGCAGGCGCGCCCACCGGCAAACCTGTTGCCAGAGTGCGCCGCGCGCCGCTGGCCAGGTCGAACGACACCAGTTCCTTGGCCAGCGCATCGACGATGACCAGTTTGCCGTCATGCACAAGGATGCCTTGCGGATGGGCCAGACCATCCACAACGGTTTCCGCGCGCCCCCCGGACACCTTGACCACCCGGCCTGCATGGCATTCAGAAACGTAAATCGTGCCGTCATCTGAAATGGCAACGCCCATCGGCTCGTTCAGGCCCGAGGCCAGCACCTCAACAGTGCCGTCTCGCACCGCCAGCACCCGGCCCGCGCCCGCCTCCGCCACAACGGCGGCGCCGTCAGCCGCCAGCGC
>JAEZBH010000436.1 GCA_023427285.1 Pseudomonadota bacterium | reverse complement strand
TGACTGCATTATAGTCTGCCCATCTGAACAAATTATGACAAGCTCGGCAATTTCAGGGACATATCCGCCAATACCTGCCGCACGAACGGCACGGTCACCGGCCTGCGCTTCTCCAGCGCCATCTGGTCGATGGCCTCGACCACGGCGTTGATGCGCGCATAGTGGCGCTCCAGCCGGGGCATCAGGAACTCCACCACGTCGGGCGGCACATCGAGCCCCCGGTCGCGGAACTGCTTGACCAGCAGCGCTGCCATCAGCGGCTCGTCCGGCTGGACGATCTCGGCCACCGGCAGCGCCTGCAAGCTCGAGATCAGGTCCGGCAGCTGAAGGTTCCACTGGCGCACCGGCTGGCGGGTCATCAGCACAAGGCCGATCTGCTGCTCCCGCGTCCAGTTGATGAGGTGGAACAGGCCCTCTTCGTCAACGCCTTCGCCCAGATCGTCGATCACCATGGTCGGCAGCTTGAGGCGGCTGTGCAGCTGGCCCGGACCCATGACCCGCCCGCCGGTGCGGCTGGCGAAGATCGAGCCCAGATGGCTTTTGCCCGACTTCTCGGGACCTACGATAATCAGCGCATGGCCCGGCCAATCCGGCCAGTTGTCGAGATAGGCAACGGCAAGCTCATTCGACGGCGAGACGGCAAAGTTCTCGATTCCCGTCGCCTTGCGATAGGAGAGCGGCAGCGGCGGCTGTTTCATTGCCCCTGTTCCTCCTTGGCAGCAGCGGTCGTTATCGGAGCCGCATCAGGCGCGGTTCCATCGTCATAACGACGGCTGTGCAGATATTGCTGGATCAGCCAGCGAGACAGAACGGCAACGACGGCGGCCACCGGCACGGCAAGGAAGATGCCAAGAACGCCCATCAGTTCGCCGCCTGCAAAAATCGAGAAGATCACCCAAACGGGGTGCAGTCCCACCCGGTTGCCGATGAGGTTCGGCGTCAGCACGCTGCCCTCGATGCCCTGCACGATCACGAACACCACATAAACCAGCCCCACCTTCACCCAGTCCGTGCCGAACTGGCCCAGCGCCACCAGCACAGCCAGCGCCGAGGCGAAGAACGGCCCGGCCAGCGGCACGAAGGCGAGCAGGCCCGCAATCAGGCCCAGCACCAAGGCATAGTTCAGCCCGAGCAGGCTCCAGCCGAAGGCATAGAGCACGGCCAGCGCCATGCAGACCAGAAACTGCCCGCGCACGAAGCCCGAAAGCGCGAAGTCCATGTCGCTCAGCAGCGCCTCGATCGTCGTCAGATGCTGGCGCGGCAGCAGGGTTTTCATGTGAGCCACGATGTTGTCCCAGTCCCGCAGCAGGTAGAACGCGACAACCGGCGAAATCAGAATCAGCGTGAACACGTTGAACAGCGCAATGCCGCTGGCCAGCACCTGCCCCATGTGCGCAGCAATCCATTCCATCAGCTTGCCGCTGGACTGGTCCACCAGAGACTGGGCGCGCACCGTGCCGCCTGCCTCGTGGATCAGCCCCATCACCAGCGGGCGCACCTTGGCGATATAAACCGGCAACGCCTCGACAAAGCCCACCACCTGATCGCGCAGCATCGGCGCGATGGCGATGAAGACGCCGATCATCAGCCCGAAGAAGACGACGATGGCAATGCTCGTTGCCAGCCAGCGCGGGATGTTCAGCGCCTCCATGCGGTCCGCCACCGGATCGAGCAGGTAGGCAACGGCAAGGCCCACCACGAACGGCAGCAGAATCCCGCTGATCGAGACGAAGAATGCGAGGAAGAGCAGAACGCCGAGAGCGAACCATATCCACCGCGGGGGCGACGAGGCCATGGATCGTTTACTCCTGTGGCGGGCGCTGGCCGAAGCTCGGCGGCAGCAGGGAATTGGGGGCTTGCTGTTGTTGACCCTGAGGTTGTTGGCCCTGAGGTTGTTGGCCCTGAGGCTGGGTTTGCGACGATTGATTTTGCGGCGGTTGCGCCTGTGCCTGGGCCGGGCGGCCTTGCGGGGTCGCGACGACGCCCTCCTCGCCCACGCCCTCGATGACGGCGGGCATCTGGATCGGCGGATCGCCAGCCCGGCGGGCGCGCAGCAGCAGGCGTCCATCGCCCGTCGGCGCAAGGCGCAGGCCGATCTGATCCAGATCGTAATGCAGCCAGTCAACCGACGAGCCGTAATCAAGGCGCATTTGGGAGGTGCCGCCCAGCGACAGGCCGGTCAGCGTCAGGCCCGCAACCGAGGGCACCCGGCGCAACTGCGCTTCCAGCGCCGACCACGCCTGCGCGTTGGGCGTCTCCACCAGCACGTCGATGCCGCGGAAGCTTTGAACGCTGAACGTCTGCTCGGGCTCGTAGGCCACGTCCGCCTCGTTCATGCTGATGGCCTCGCTCGCCTTCAGCTTTCCGGCAGAGAGCGCCTTGTTGAGCGCGTCGTCCAGCTGGCTGACGGCCTGGGCGAGCATGGCGGGAATCCCGGCGGGCGATTGCGCCGTCAGCTTCACCTCGCCCAGCAGCCGCCGCTCCAGACCATGAAGCACCCGGAACGTGCCGTTGACCGGCCCGCCCGGATAGGTGCGGTCGAGCACGGCTTCGGCCACGGCGTAATCCTCCGCCCCATAGCGCAGCAGCGCAAGGCGCATCATCTCGGCGGATTGTTCGGTGCCGCGCGGCGCGCTCAGCAGCACGCCATCGCTCGGCGTGCCCGAGACCTGCACGTAATCGATCGCGCTGCGCACGTCGGCAAACGAGGACCACGCCCGGAACCACGGGCTGCGCGGATTAACGCCGGTCCACGCGCCGCCGTCCTTCATCACCGGCAGCACCAGAATCGGATGCGACTGGCGGCCTTGCGGCCCGAGTCCGAGCTTGCCGATGTAAGAGCGGATCGGCGCCGGGTCGAAAGCAACGCTCAGCCGTGCGATGTATCGCCGCGAGGAGAATCGCTCCGTCTCCACCTCGATGGACGACACCATGGCGTTCATGCCGCTGTCGCCCAGACCCGGCGCGGAGGATTCGCTCTGCCCCGTCAGGCGGGCCCACAATTGCTGCCAGGCACGGCGCTGCGCCAGCCGAAGCCCCGCATCGCGGGCCTTGGTCGCGTCGCCCGCCACCACGTCCACCGTGATTCCCTTTACAGAGAACGGATCGCTGCTGACCGTTTCAGCTGCGCGTGCTGGCCCGAAGGACAGCAGGCCGATTAGGAGGAGTGGAGCAAGCCGCACAGGGACCAATCAGTGACTTTGTTGGACAGGAATGCGTTCCTTTTACAACTGAGGTTTCGCTTCTCAAGTT
>JAEZBH010000424.1 GCA_023427285.1 Pseudomonadota bacterium | reverse complement strand
GCCCTCGCCGACGTAAGCGCCCAGGTTGACGAAGCTGGGCATCAGCACCGCACCCGGCGCGATGAACGCGCCGCGACGCACGAACGAGCCCGGTACGGCGCGGAAACCGGCGGCCTTGAACTGGTCTGCGCCCCAACCTTCGAACTTGGACGGCACCTTGTCCCACCAGGCGGTGGACTGGCCGGGGCCGCCGGGGATCACTTCCATGTCGTTCAGACGGAAGGAGAGCAGAACGGCCTTCTTCAGCCACTGGTTGACGACCCATTCGCCGTCCACCTTCTCGGCCACGCGGCGCTCACCGGAATCGAGCGCGCCGAGGGCGCTTTCCACAGCGTCACGCACTTCACCCGTGGTTGCAGCGCTCACATTGGCGCGGTCTTCCCAGGCGGCCTCGATGATGGATTGAATGTCACTCACGCGAAAGTTCTCCTGTTGAAAAGTCTGGATCAGAACGCCGGGGCAGGCGTGATCGCCCTGTTGGTCAGCCCAATATTGGACAACCACTCCGAAACGTCGGTGATCTCAAGGTCGATGTAATCAGGGCTGGCCCCAAAGCCGCCCTTCTCAGAGCCGTTGTTGACCCACACCGTTGCCATGCCGCGCGCCTTGGCGGGCATCAGGTTGCGGGCCATGTCCTCCACGAATACGGCGCGGCGGGCATCGATGCCGTGGTCCGCCAGCAACTGGTCGTAGGGCGCATCGTGCGGCTTGGGCACGTAATTCGTGGCGACGATATCGTGAATCGCCTCGATGTGGCTTGCTACGCCCAGCTTCTCCAGCACGCGCCGCGCATAGGGCGCATCGCCATTGGTGAAGACCAGCTTGCGGCCGGGAAGCGCATCCAGCGCATGAGCGAGCGCCAAATCCGGGCCGACGACGGTGAGGTCGATGTCGTGCACGTAATCGAGGAAGCGGCGCGGCTCGACGCCGTGATAGTGCATCAGGCCGTGCAGGGTGGTGCCGTACTCAAGGAAATAGCGCTTCTGGAGCGCACGCGCCTCAACCGGATCAAGCGAGAGCAGCTCCATGATGAAGGCGGTCATGCGCTGGTCGATCTGGGCAAACAGATTGGCGCGGGGGTGATAGAGGGTGTTGTCCAGATCGAACACCCAGGTGTCGATTCGCTCCGCATCCAGCACGCCTTTGCCAGAGCCGGAGTGGGCACTCAAGGCCGGAAGATCATAAGGTCTGGCGGCAGTCATGACCCGTGCGCGTTCCATCCGTTCGTGGGCGCGAGGCCACACCCGTCGCGTCGCCTTCAGCAACGCCTCCGGCGCCCATTTAGCAGGGGGGCGGCAGCGTGTTAAGTCCATGTCTCTTTAAACTGCCCGCTGTGCGGATTGAATTGTGGTCTCAGTTTAGCGACTGTTAAGGCCATTCCGGCTAAGACCTGATTCATGGCCGAGATTGTTCTTCCCACATTGCATCAGGATACAGCCGCAGATGGCGCGCCTGCGGCTATGCCGCTTGCGTCTCTGATGACGCTGGTCGATGACCCGCTTGGGCCGTCCTGGGCGATGGAGGGGCCGGGCCGACTCCTGATGCGCAACGAGCTGGCCTCGCTGCTGCTGGGCGATCCCAAGTCATGGGCGCAGCTGGGACCGGTGGTGGCGGACGTGCTCGCAACCGGCGTGTCGACGCAGACGCAGGTGGAGATCGGCGGCGGTGCAAAGCGGACCTTCGTCGTCAGGACGCGGCTGGTGGTGGTGGAAGACGCGCGCCGCGTGGCGTGGTGCCAGGCGCTTGAGACCACGGTGAAGGACCAGCTGATCGAGGCGCTGCGCGAATCCCGCGCCATGTTCAAGAATCTGACCGAGGCCATGGGCGATTTCGCCTGGGTGACGGACGCGGACGGCCGCTTTGCCTACGTGAGCGGCGGCGTGCCCTCAGCCGGGCTTGCCGCGTGGGATCTCTCCGGCCGCAAGGTGAGCGATCTGGGCGAGGAGGCGGCTGCCTGCTTTGCCGTGCGCAAGGCAACACCGCCGCGAGATGTGCGGATTCGCACGCCGATGGGGCGCACGGTTTGCCTGTCGGTGGCGGCGGTGCCGGTTCTGAACGGCGGAGAATGGATTGGCGCACGCGGCGTTGCCCGCGACGTGACGGAACAGCGCCGGGCCGAGCGCCTGCTGGCCGACAGCTGCCGTCGCGATCGGCTGCTGCGGCAGGTGCTGGACGCCATTCACACCGGAACAGATCCGATGGATATGCTGGAGAACGCCGCGCGGGTGATCCGCCAGGCGTTTGAGGCGGAGGTGTGCCGGATTCGCTACGGCGATTCGGTGATCGAAGATGGCTTTCCGGTTCGCGACACGCCGCCCAAGGGTGCGGCGAGCCAGGCCGAGCGGCTGCGCTCGGAATGCCGGTTTCAGGGCGTCAAGGTTGGCCGGCTGGAAGTGGAGCGGGCCAAGGGCAGCTGGGACCCGGAGGATCTGGGTCTGCTGGAGCAGATCGCGGTGCATGTGGCCATGACGATTGCGCAGGCCAACCACCTGCACACGCTGGAGCAGCTGGCGCGCACCGACGGCCTGACCAACCTCTATAACCGGCGCGCTTTTGAGGAAATGATGGCCCAGCGGCTGGGATCCTTGAGAAGCCCGGATGCCGACGGAGCCACGACGGGTGCTCTGCTGCTGATCGACCTCGATCATTTCAAGCAATTGAACGACACCGGCGGCCATGCGGCGGGCGATGCCGCGCTGTGCGGGGTTGCGCAGCTGCTGCGCAAACTGGGCGGTCCGAACGCCGTGGTTGCCCGTTTCGGCGGCGATGAGTTCGTGATGTGGCAGGCGGATGCGGATCTGGCGAGCGCCGGTGAAACCGCGCGGGCGGTGGTGGACGGCATGGAAGGCATTCGCCGGTCTGTGGGCGCGGGACAGCTCAGCGCCTCGGTGGGCTTTGCCGTGCGCCGGGACCCCTATGAGCCGTTGCAGGCGTTGATGCGGCGTGCGGACAGCGCGCTTTACGTGGTGAAGGCCAAGGGGCGCGGCGGCTTTGCCGCAGCCGGAGAGGGAGCCTGATGCGCTGGGCAACGCCTGAGGAGGGCTCGCAGTCTTCTCCCCCAAGGGATCACGCACAACCCCGCACGTCCGGCAAGACCAGGCCGGAGACGCGGCAAGCCATCGAGATTCTGACGAGGGGCAGCGAGGCGGAGAAGGCGCGCCTGGCGGCAGAGCCATCAACCCCGCCCGAGGTGCTTTATTACCTTGCCGAGGAAGGCAGCCAGAACGTGCGCGCGGTGGTGGCCGCCAACAAGGCCGCGCCCCATCTGGCGAACCGCCTGCTGGCGACGGACCGGGCCAGCGCCGTGCGCGAGCAGCTGGCGCGCAAGGTTGCCCGCCTGCTGCCCGAGGCAAGCCAGGCCGACAACCGGCGGGCGCAGGCCCATGTGCTGACGGTGCTGGAGGCGCTGGCGGTCGATCAGACGCCGCGTGTGCGCATGATTCTGGCCGAGGAGATCAAGTCCAGCCCGGATGTGCCCCATGAGGTGGCGCTGAAGCTGGCGCAGGATACGGAGCTGGCCGTGAGCGGCCCGGTGCTGGCCTGCTCTCCGGTGCTGACGGAAGATGATCTGATTGCGATCATCAAAACCTGTCCGGCGCCGGGGGCGCGCGCGGTGATTGCCGGGCGCAGCGAGATGGGCGAGCGGCTCTCGCATGCCATCGTGCAGTCAGCGGATGCGGCGGCGGTGGCGGCGCTGCTGGCCAACCCCAGCGCCCAGATTCGCGAAGACACGCTGGACGCCATTCTGGATGCCGCGCCCGCGCAGGAGAGCTGGCATCAGCCTTTGGCGCTGCGGGCGCGCCTGCCCGTTTCCGCCATGCGGCGCATTGCCGGGTTCGTGGCGGCATCGCTGGTGGAGCAAATGATCGCCCGCAATCAGGTGGAGCCGCATCTGGCCGAAAACCTGCTGGCGCGGGTGCAGCGGCGGCTGGACCATGCCGTCACCCTTCCCGAAGCGGACAACACGGTGGCGCAGGCGGCGGCGGTGCTGAGCACGGGCCGCTTCGGCGATGCCTGGGTGCGGCGCAGCGTGGCGGAAGGCAAGGCGGCGCTGGTGACGGCGGTGCTTGGTCTTGCGGCCGAAGTGGGCATTCCAACGGCGCAGCGCATCATGAACAGCGGATCCTCGGCGGCGGTCATGGCGCTGTGCTGGGCCGCGCAGCTTTCCGCAGCAACGGCGGAGGGGCTGCAACGTCTGGTGGCGCAGATTCCCGAGGCCAACCGGCTGGGGCAGGCCAAGGGCGGGCTTTATCCGCTGTCCGCCAGCATGATGTCCGACATTCTGGACAGCTTCCGCACCGCCTGACAGCGCGGGCGCACACCCACTCAGCCTTCTATCGCCGGGTTCTTTTTTACGGCGGCATGGATTCTTGTCAGGCCTTGGGCGTTCCTTTCAGGGAATGAGGCCTGTTGAGAGTGACCCATGACGCCGGTGGTCGAGAGCCTGTTTCAGGGCGTGCCGGTGCTCCTGCTGCATCTGGCAGTGTCCGTGATTGTGCTGGTGGCGGCGCTCTGGATCTACATGGCGGTCTCACCCTACCGGCAGGTGGCCTTGGTGCGCTCAGGCAATACGGCGGCAGCCGTGGTGCTGGCGGGCGCTGCGGTCAGTCTGGCCCTGCCGCTGGCATTCTGCCTTGCAGGCGCGGTGAACGCGCTGGACATCGCGCTGTGGGGCATCGTGACGCTCTCGGTTCAGGTGATCGTGGCGGTGCTGGTGGATCTGCTGATCCTGCCCAACCTGCCGCGACGCATCGCCAGCGGCGACATGGCGGCGGCGGCGCTGGTGACGGGCCTCAAGCTGTCTATGGCGGTGCTGTTGGCCGCCGCTGTTGCGGTGTGACATGCGATGTTGAACGTTCTGGGTCGGTTGGTCGGGGGCCTTTTGCGCCTCATGTGCCTGTTTCTGCTGGCGGTGGTGGTGGCTTATGAGGTGGCCCCTGGGCTGGTGATCGAGTTGCAGCTCGAAATGCAGCAGCGGGGGCGCTCGGGGCTGTTTGAGGCGGGCGGAGGCGGCGCAACGCCCCGCCGACCGGCGTTGATGCCGGAGGCGGAACCGGATGTGGGGCCGGGCGGCATTCTGTTTCAGGTGACGGAGCCGAAGCCCGAAAATTCGCACGGCACGGCCTTCAAGGTGGGCGGCGGTACGCTGTGGCTGACGGCCAACCACGTCGTTGATCGGTGCGATACGGTGGGTCTGGACATGGGGTTGCTTTTCGCCTCTGCGGTCACGCGGGGCGACAGTATTCCCCAAGCCGATATCGCCGCCATTTACCTGCCCGCCCATGTTCCCCAATCCCTGGAGCTGGCGTCGTCTCCGCCCCAGCCGGGGGATGCCGGTTATCACATGGGGTTCCCGCAAGGGCGACGGGCGGTCGTTATCAGCCGCTACATGGGAGAGGCGCAGGTCGCCATCGGCCATCGCGGGCGCAGTCCGGTGCTGATGTGGGTGCAGGTGCAGCGGATACCGGACTTCCGCGGCACGCTGGCGGGCATCAGCGGCGGCCCCGTGCTCAACCGCCACGGCGCGCTGGTGGGCGTCAACATTGCCGTCAGCGAACGACGCGGGCGGGTTCTGACCGCGCCGCCCGCCGCGATCGCCAGCCTCCTCGTGGCCGAGGACGCCGTGACCTTCAGTACCGCCTCCGGTCAGGCCGCACAGCCCGAAGAGCTGAACCCGATCACGGCCCGCTATCTGGTCAGGGCGCTTGATCGGGCCGGAACCCTGCGCCGGGTGTTCTGCGAGGTGGGCAAATA